>WLHF01000018.1 GCA_009702835.1 Actinomycetota bacterium | reverse complement strand
CTGCTGCTGCATACATCAGCGCACCAAGTGCTTGTGAAAGAGTAGAGACTTTTTCGGTATCGCTCTTAATGGTTTCGAAGTTAGCACCACCGAGTGATGTCTTAAGTTCAGCAAGCGCTGCCTCGACTTCGTTCTTCTTATCGAGTGCTTCACCTTCTGTGAACTTATCTGCGTTATCTGCGATGAACTTCTCTGTCTGATAGACAAGTGAGTCTCCGGTGTTACGGATCTCTGCTTCTTCCTTACGCTTCTTATCTTCTTCAGCGTGAGCTTCGGCATCTGCCATCATGCGATCGATTTCATCCTTTGAAAGTGCTGAGCCACCACTGATTGTGACGCTCTGCTCTTTTCCGGTTGCGAGATCTTTCGCAGAAACGTGAACGATTCCGTTGGCATCGATATCAAATGTGACCTCAACCTGTGGAATTCCACGTGGTGCTGGTGCGATACCTGATAGTTCGAACATGCCTAATTTCTTGTTGTAGGCAGCCATTTCGCGCTCACCCTGGTAGACCTGAATCTGTACAGCAGGCTGATTGTCATCGGCTGTTGTAAAGATTTCGCTGCGCTTTGTAGGGATCGTTGTGTTGCGCTCGATCATGCGTGTCATTACCCCACCTTTGGTTTCGATACCAAGAGTTAACGGTGTGACATCGAGAAGAAGAACATCTTTCACTTCACCCTTAAGAACACCTGCCTGAAGAGATGCACCAACGGCAACAACTTCATCAGGGTTTACGCCCTTATTTGGCTCTTTGCCACCGGTTAACTCTTTGACAAGATCAACGACTGCTGGCATACGAGTTGATCCACCAACTAGTACAACGCTTTGAATCTTGCTAATTGGAATCCCAGCATCTTTTAACACTGCTTGGAAAGGCTTCTTACAACGGTCAAGTAGCGATCCAGTTAACTGTTGGAACTGTGCGCGCGTAATTGTCTCATCCATGAACAGTGGATTCTTTTCAGCATCTACTGTGATGTATGGCAGGTTGATTGATGCAGATTGTGAAGATGAGAGTTCAATCTTCGCTTTCTCTGCAGCTTCACGGATACGTTGCATCGCCATCTTATCTTTTGTTAAATCGATTCCATTTTGTGAACCAAAGTTTTGAACCAAGAAATCAACGAGTGCTTGATCCCAGTCATCTCCACCTAAGTGGTTATCGCCATTAGTTGCCTTGACTTCAACAACGCCATCACCGATTTCAAGAAGTGATACGTCGAAAGTTCCGCCGCCCAAGTCAAAGACGAGAATCGTCTGCTCTTGATCGGCCTTATCTAACCCGTATGCGAGCGCAGCAGCTGTTGGCTCATTGATGATGCGCAGAACGTTTAAGCCTGCAATCTCCCCGGCCTCTTTCGTTGCTTGGCGCTGTGCATCATTAAAATATGCAGGCACAGTAATAACAGCATCCGTTACCGTCTCACCTAAGTAAGCCTCTGCATCGCGCTTTAATTTCTGCAATACACGGGCTGAGATCTCTTGTGATGTGTACTTCTTGCCATCGATATCGATCGACCAGTCTGTGCCCATGTGGCGCTTAACTGAACGGATCGTACGATCGACGTTGGTGACCGATTGGCGCTTAGCCACCTCACCGACGAGGACCTCTCCATTTTTAGCGAAGGCCACAATCGACGGTGTCGTGCGGGCGCCTTCAGCATTGGCGATAACGGTCGCTTCGCCACCCTCTAGGACCGATACGCAACTATTTGTTGTTCCAAGGTCGATTCCAACTGCTCTAGCCATTTTTTACGCTCCTTTTATCTCACTCGAGCCTGGGGTAGGGTCGAGGCCTGCTTCAAACCTGAGCCCATCCTACCCGAAAGGTTGAGTCGATACGACTCAGGTCTGTTGATTATGTAAACCTAGAGGGTGTGGGGTTTATTCCCGCTCCCCGTCTACCCTCTGCATATGAATCTCCTTTACGTAGTTATCGCCTATGGAATCACCGTTGTAGCCCTTGCTCTTATGGCGGTGCGCACCCGGGCGTTAATAGGTATCTATAAAAAAGGGCAGCCAGATCCAACGCGAAGCAACGATCGTGGAAAGCGTCTGCGAATGGCCGCTGGAGAGATTTTTGGCCATACCAAGATGTTTAACTTCACCATCGTAGGTTTTGCGCACTGGTTTGTCATGATTGGTTTTGTTGCACTTCTTGGAACTTTAGTAACGGCCTACGGCCAATTAATTACTCCAGAGTTCACACTTCCATTTATTGGTCATCTGTGGCCTTACGAATATTTCACTGAGCTAATTGCTTGGGCAACTGGTGTTGGAATTGTTGCCTTAATTGGTATTCGCCAAGTAACACGTATTGTTAAGAAGGGGCGCACGTCGCGCTTTTATGGTTCTGGGATGGTTAAGGGCTATTACGTTGAGGCCACGATTCTTGTCATTATTTTCTGTGTGCTCGCCCTGCGTGGTTTAGAGGGTGCGTTATCAGATGAGGTTGCTTGGAACCGGCACTATGTAACAACATGGTTTATCGCATCAATCTTTAAATCATGGAGCTTAGGACAACTTATTTCGACTGTTCAATTAGTCGCAACAATTAAAATCATTGTTTCAATGGCTTGGTTTATTGTTATCGCAAGTAACTTAACAATGGGTGTTGCATGGCACCGATTCTTAGCACCGTTTAATATCTACTTCCGCCGCAACGCCGATGGCAAGTCATCACTTGGGCCATTGCCTGCAATGCTCTCACACGGTGAGGTTATTAACTTTGAAGATCCAAAGGATGATGATGTCTTTGGACTTGGTACTCGCGCCGATATAACCTGGAAGGGTTTGTTGGATATGAGTTCGTGCACCGAGTGCGGTCGCTGCCAATCGCAGTGCCCTGCCTGGCATACTGATAAGCCGCTCTCGCCAAAGCTTCTCATTATGGCCATGCGTGATCACGCCTTCGCTAAAACCGTTGAAAATGAGGCTATGGCAGGCGTTGGTGCACCTATTTCACTCGATGTTTTGTGGTCATGCACGACCTGTGGTGCCTGTGTTAATGAATGCCCAATCGATATCGAACATATCGATCACATCGTTAATATGCGCCGCTTCCAAGTTTTAGTTGAGTCAAACTTTCCTAGCGAACTCGGTGGAACTTTCCGTAACTTAGAACAAACAGGTAATCCTTGGGGTGCAAATAAAAATGACCGTGAGGCTTGGATAGCCGAGTGTGACTTCCCGGTTCGTGTCGTTGAAGGAACTCTTCCCGATGAGGTCGAGTACTTGTTCTGGGTTGGATGCGCGGGTGCTTATGACGAGCGTGCTAAAAAGACTACTAAGGCAGTTGCTGAACTTTTACATATGGCCGGTGTTAACTTCGCAGTTCTTGGCAAGAAAGAGACATGCACGGGAGATCCTGCACGCCGTGCCGGCAATGAATTTCTCTATCAGATTTTAGCCGCTGAAAACATTGAGACATTTAAAGAGGTCTTTGCTGGGCGCAGCAAAGGAACAAAGAAGGTTGTTGTTACCTGCCCGCACTGCTTTACAACTATCGGTCGCGATTATGCCCAAAGTGGTTTTGAGTTAGAGATGCTTCACCATACGCAGTTACTCAATCAATTACTTCGTGATAAAAAATTGCTACCAATAAAGATGAGTCATACTGCTATGACTTATCATGATCCTTGTTACTTGGGCCGTCACAATGAGATTTACCAACCCCCTCGTGAATTACTTGAAGCGACGGGTGCCGAAATCTCTGAGATGCCACGCAATAAAGAGCGCTCATTTTGTTGTGGCGCCGGCGGCGGCCGCATGTGGATGGAAGAGAAATTAGGCACTCAGATCAACCTCAACCGCGTCGATGAGGCGATTGCAACGGGTGCTAAAGAGTTAGCCGTTGCCTGTCCCTTCTGCCGTGTTATGACCAGCGATGGCATGACTGCTAGAGCCTCTGATGTTGAGGTCTTAGACGTGGCTCAGGTTCTATTGCGCTCAGTTAAAGAGTAAGACAGCCAATACCCCTCGGGTTTTCGATCATTTCTCAGGAAACTCTCAGCCCATGGGAGCATTGTGTAGCCATGACAACAACAGCGCAAAAGACAGTGCAACGAATCCTCGTCGTCGATGACGAGTCAAGTATTAGCGAGCTCATCTCTACAAGCCTTCGCTTTGTAGGCTTTGACGTGCGCACCGCGGCAAATGGCGCACAGGCCTTAGCAATGGCAGAAGAGTTCCGGCCACATGCAATGGTTTTAGATGTCATGTTGCCAGATTTAGATGGCTTTGAAGTATGTAAAGCGATTCGTAACGAGGGCGTTACAACCGGCGTACTTTTCCTAACCGCTAAAGATGGCATGGAGGATAAAGTTAAGGGTTTAACTCTTGGCGGTGATGATTACATGACTAAACCATTTTCTCTTGAAGAATTGGTAGCACGATTGCGCGCATTACTGCGTCGTACTGGTGTGACTGAGATTGAGATCGACGATGAGAAGATGCGCTTTGCAGATCTGGAGTTAGATGAGGCAACTCATGAGGTTCGCCGTGGTGGAAACATGCTTGACTTGTCTCCAACAGAGTTTGCATTAATTCGATATTTAATTATCAATGCCGACCGTGTTGTCTCTAAATCACAGATATTAGATCATGTGTGGCAGTACGACTTTCGTGGAGATGCTGGAATTGTAGAGACATATATTTCTTATCTTCGTAAAAAAATCGATGCCTTTGACCCACCACTCATCCATACGGTGCGTGGCGTCGGGTACCGCTTGCGGATACCGCCTAAGTAAAGATGAAATCACCGCTTCGCAACTGGTCATTACGTAACCGTTTAACGGTTGGCGTGCTTGTGCTATCTGCAATCGGTTTTATTGGTGCAGGCTTTACTGCTCAGTTTTCGCTAAAAAGCTACTTAATCGGGCAAATAGATGAACAACTCAACAGTGTGATTGGCGGTACCACTAATCGTGTTAACGCCGCTGGAATTGTCAACGATGAGGAGACCAATCCTCAACATAGCGAAGCCGATGAAGGTAATCAAAAGGCTAGCCCAACTCCTGTTACCCCACTGAATAGGGTGCCATCATCTATCTCTGTCACTGTTTTAGATCCATATGGCAATCTAGTCGGCGGTATTGGTGGCGATTTAAATACCAATAGGATTTCAGATTATGTAAAGGGTTTACTCCCGGCCCAAGTGGTGAATTTTGGCGACAAACCTTTTACCGTTGAGGCGCCAGGTGCGGATTTTCGAGTCATTGTTCGCGTGCTGCCATCTTCGGCAGGATCTGTAATTGTCGCCCAGTCACTTAATGACTTTGAGAAAACAACCCATCGTTTAACAGAGGTTTTTCTTTTTATTGGACTTATAGTTTTACTGCTCATCGCTATCGCGGCTCGACAAGTAATCAAGATTGGTATGAAGCCACTCGAAGATGTTGAAGTAACGGCCGAGCGAATCGCTGCCGGTGACTTGTCCGCCCGCCTAGAAAACTTCGAGCCGAATTCCGAGGTTGGGCGATTAAGTAGTGCGCTCAACACAATGCTTGGCCGTATTGAAGAGTCTTTTGCTGTGCGCAAAGAGAGTGAAGAAAAACTGCGGCGATTTGTTGCCGATGCAAGCCATGAGCTTCGAACACCTTTAACTGCAATCCGCGGCTTTGCCGAGCTTCATCGTCAAGGCGCTGTGCCTGATGGTGAGAAAACTAAAGAGTTAATCGGGCGAATTGAAAAAGAGTCCGTGCGAATGGGCGCTCTAGTAGAAGATCTCTTACTACTTGCCCGACTTGATCAATCACGTGAAATGGAGCTCAAACCCGTTGATCTGCTCCATGTGATTAAGGAAACGGTTGCATCAGCGATCGCCGCAGGACCTGAGCATCCAATTACTGTTGAAGTACCAAGTGAGTTGTACACCCTTGGTGATTCGGATCGGATCTATCAGGTCTTTACAAACTTGCTTGCTAACGCCCGCACCCATACACCTACCGGGACGGCGATCACTATTACTGCTCGTGCCGAAGATGATGGCGCCTATATAACATTGGCCGATAACGGCCCAGGATTAAGCGAGCCCGATCAGAAAAAGATTTTCGAGCGTTTTTTCCGCGCCGATCCCTCGCGCCAGAGAAATGGTAATGAGGGTAGCGGGCTTGGTTTATCTATTGTTGATGCCGTGATGGCGGCACATGGTGGAAAAGTTGGTGTTGTTTCAAAGCCGGGTAATGGAACAGCTTTTACTCTTTTTTTCCCACATACAAAAAATTAGTTAAGCGATTCCATAGCTTTTAGTACGGCGATTCGCTCGGCGATCGGTGGATGTGTTGAGAAAAGACGTGAGACGGCCTTGCCATCTAGCGGTGATTCAATCCAGATATGTGCAACCGATGTCGATTTTTGTTGGACAACGGTTGAGTCTCGCTCTAAGACCTCTAGCGCACTTCGGAGTCCTGCAGGGTTGCGTGTAAAGGCAACTGCAGTTGCATCGGCTAAGGATTCGCGTTTGCGTGAGATTGCAGATTTTAAAAGGATCGCCGCAAGTGGAGCCAAGATAAGAATAAGAAGTGAGACGACGAGCAGGATTGGATTGCCGTTGTTATCACGATCGCGGCGTCCGCCGCCAAAGAACATCATTCGAGTTAACATGTCACTAAGAATTGCAATCGCACCAGCTGTCGTTGCAGCTACTGCAGATACCAAAGTATCTCGGTTTGCAACATGTGCTAGCTCGTGTGCAATAACACCCTGCAGTTGATCTCGATCCATTGCATCTAAAATCCCTGTGGTAAAGGCGATGAGCGCGTGCTCAGGGTTGCGGCCAGTTGCAAAAGCATTAGGCGCGCTATCGACAACGATTGCAACCTTTGGCATCGGCAGTCCACTTGCAATTATTACCTCTTGAATGAGAGCAAAGAGTTTTGGATTATCGGACTCTTGAATTAACTTAGCCCCAGTCATTGTTATGACTAACTTATCGGCCCCGTAGTACGAGCCCCAAACTGAAATCATCGCAATACCAACTGCTATTGGGACTATGCCGGCAGTAGATGTGCCAAAGTATGTAAGGGCTGCGTAGACAACGAGCCAGACCAGTACGGCCATGCCAACCAGTAAGCCGATTGTTTTACGCTTATTTGCCGCCTGTTGTGTTCTAAAGTTCATTGATATTAAAAG
This sequence comes from Actinomycetota bacterium, assembly GCA_009702835.1. Classification (GTDB taxonomy): domain Bacteria; phylum Actinomycetota; class Actinomycetes; order Nanopelagicales; family Nanopelagicaceae; genus Planktophila. The sequence goes on along the minus strand of WLHF01000018.1, from coordinate 9,763 downwards.
GTAACTTTTGGAGCGTTGCGATCTTGTGGATCTTCAACCTCATAAAACTCGCGCTCTGTGACCTTTGCAAAGCCGGCAAAGAAGTTGGTGGGTACTGTCTTTACAGCGGTATTGAGCGAGCGCACATTGTCGTTATAGAACTGGCGGCTAAATGCAACTTTGTTTTCAGTTGTTGCAAGCTCATCTTGTAGGGATAAAAAATTTGCCGATGCCTTTAAATCTGGATATGCCTCGGCAACTGCAAGTAATCCACGTAGCGCCTGTGTAAGCATTCCATCGGCAGCTGCAACATCGGCCACACTTGATGCACTCGTTGCTTTTGCGCGAGCAGTAACAACTGCATCGAAAGTTGACTGTTCGTGCTTGGCATATCCCTTAACGCTTTCAACTAAGTTAGGGATTAAATCTGCACGTCTCTTTAACTGAACCTCGATCTGGGCCCATGCCTCATTGACACTAATGTTAAGGCGAATTAGTCGGTTATATTGGGCGATGAAAAATAGGACGATAAGAGCGATGAGACCAAGTACGACGATTGTTTTCATATCTAATTAAACCGCCTTTTAGGCCGATTCATTCCTGCGGATTTACTGAATCTTTGATTTATGGAAGTTTAAGAATGAGCGGCTAGCCGTTGGTCCGCGCTGACCCTGATATCTAGAGCCATATTTTTCGCTGCCATAAGGGTGTTCGGCAGGAGATGAGAGTTTGATGAGACAGAGTTGACCGATCTTCATGCCCGGAAATAACTTCACGGGTAGGTTGGCAACGTTTGAAAGCTCCAGGGTGATGTGACCGCTAAAGCCAGGGTCGATAAAGCCTGCCGTTGAGTGAGTGAGTAAGCCAAGGCGACCCAATGAGGATTTACCCTCCAGGCGCCCTGCTATGTCATCGGGCAGAGTAATTACTTCGTAGGTGCTGGCTAAAACAAACTCGCCTGGGTGCAAGATAAATGGCTCGTCGCCCTCGGCGATAACTTCACGGGTTAGATCTGGCTGTTCGATCGATGGATCGATCACGCTGTATCTGTGGTTTTCAAAGACACGGAAGAACTTATCCAAGCGCACATCGACCGAGGAGGGTTGAATCATGGACTCGGTAAAGGGCTCACAGCCCACCCGGCCAGCGGCGATTTCGGCGCGGATATCGCGATCACTTAGTAGCACGCGCAGAACCCTATCCCGTTCTAGCGCCTACGCGGGGCAGGCTTGCATAAGTTACTGGCGGGTAGCATTATTTGCCCATGAGCCATTACACAGCCAATCTGCGCGATATCGAATTCTGCCTCTTTGATCTTCTAGAGCGCGAGAAAATACTCGGAACCTCTGTCTATGCCGATATTGATCGCGAGACTGCAATGGGGATGTTGGAAGAGGTAAAGCGTCTTGCCGAAAATGACTTCTCGGCCAGTTTTGTTGAAGGCGATCGTGTTGGAACAACATTTAACAAAGCAACGGGTGATGTGACTGTGCCGGAGTCTTTTGCAAAGTCTTACCGCGCCTGGATGGATAACGAGTGGTGGCGCATTGATGCACCTGTCGAGCTCGGTGGGACAAAAATCCCTCAGTCGATTCGCTGGGCAATCGCTGAAATGGTTTTGGGTTCAAACCCTGGTGTGCACTTATATGCATCAGGTACAGCCTTTGCCCATGTTGCATATTACTTAGGAAATGAGCAGCAGAAAAAGATAGCGAAGTTTATGGTCGATAAAGAGTGGGGCGCGACCATGCAGTTAACTGAACCCGATGCCGGATCTGATGTTGGTGCTGGGCGCAGCAAAGCAGTAGAGCAGGCCGATGGAACTTGGCACATTACTGGCACAAAACGTTTTATTACTTCTGGGGATGCAGCAAACATCTACCCCAATGTCATGCACTTTGTTTTGGCGCGCCGTGAAGGTGGAGGAGCTGGCACTAAGGGCTTATCGCTATTTTTAATTCCGAAGACTATGTTTGATTTAGAGACTGGCGAGCTTGGAAAGCGAAATGGCGTATATGTAACTAATGTTGAAAAGAAGATGGGCTTAAATATTTCGGCGACGTGTGAAATAAACTTAGGTGAACATGAGCCCGCTGTCGGATATTTATTGGGCGATGTCCATCAAGGTATTGCACAGATGTTTAAGGTCATTGAGTTCGCTCGCATGATGGTTGGTACTAAAGCGATTGCAACTTTATCTGCCGGCTACCAACAGGCTCTGAGCTATGCCAAGGTACGTGTGCAGGGCGGTGATATGAAGGTAATGAACGATAAGGCCAGCCCACGTGTCACGATTATTCATCACCCTGATGTGCGCCGATCGTTAATGGTCCAAAAGTCGTACTCCGAAGGCATGCGCGCCCTTGTTCTCTACACTGCCTCGATTCAAGATGAGGTTGAGTTGGCTGAAAAGGCGGGAGATACCGATCTTCTTGCCGACATGATTGCACGCAATGATTTACTACTCCCGGTTGTTAAGGGTTATGGCTCAGAAAAATCCTGGACATTACTCGGTACCGAATCACTTCAGACATTTGGTGGCTCTGGTTTCACTCAGGATTGGCCGATTGAACAGTACGTGCGCGATGCAAAGATCGATACTTTGTATGAAGGCACAACTGCGATTCAAGGTCTGGACTTTTTCTTCCGCAAGATTGTAAAAGATGGCGGGCGTGCAATTGGTCTACTTGGAAAAGAGATTCAAAAATTTGCTGAATCTGGTGGTGCAAATCCACAGGAGAAGGCGGCACTCTTTACCGCCCTTGGCAATCTCAATGGAATCATCTCTGTGTTGGTCACTCGGGCGATAGAGTCACAGGAAAATCCAGAGAAGATTTATAACGTTGGTCTTCACACAACTCGCGCCTTAATGGCTGTTGGTGACATCATCACCGCATGGTTATTGATTCGCCAAGCTGACATTGCTACAGAGAAGCTTCCTGCCGCTGGTAAAGATGCAGATTTCTACACTGGCAAGATCGCATCGGCGAAGTTCTTTGTCGCTAACTTCTTGCCACAAATCGCCGCCGATCGAGCAATCATTGAGGCTGGCGATGGTGCGATCATGAATATTCCAGAAAGCGCCTTTTAAACCACTACGCTGGCCCGATGTGGTCTAGACGCAAAGGTGAAATTCTCGCGCTAATTGGCGCCGTCGGCTTTGCATTCAATGGCGTCGTGGCCAAATTGCTCTTAACTAGCGGGCTCTCCTCATTGCAGTTAACACAAGTGCGCTGCGGTGGCGCTTTTCTAGTACTTGGGACATATGTTTTTCTGCGCTACCGACACAAGTTCCGCACAACCAAAAAAGAGCTCCCGTGGCTGATTGCCTACGGCCTAGTTGGTTTCTTAGCCGTACAGATTTTTTACTTTATTGCTATCTCTCGCATGCACGTAAGTATCGGCCTGATAATCGAGTTCACGGCTCCCATTTGGATCTTGTTCTGGCTGCGCTATGTAATGAAAAAACATGTTCCCTCCCAAATGTGGATCGCAATCTCAATGGCCTTTAGTGGGCTGCTTTTAATAGCGCAAGTGTGGAAGGGCCAAACACTCGACCCAATCGGCGTAATCGCCGCACTTGTCGACGCTGTTGCCTTAGCTATTTATTTCTTATTAGGAGAGAAGCTAGGTAAAACGCGAGATGCCGAATCACTCTCGGTTTATGGTTTTGCTTTTGCCACTTTAGGTTTGCTTATTGCTCTACCTATCTGGAACTACCCATTTGAAATTTTCACGCAGTCGATTAATCTGCAGGGTCGCTTTATCGCTCACGATCTGCCGGGTTGGGTGCTTATTGCCTGGCTAATTACATTGGGAACAATTGCGCCATATATATTCGTGATAAATGGTATTAAATTATTATCGGCATCAACGAGCAGTGTAATTGGAATGGCCGAGCCGGTTTTAGCTGGAATCTTTGCATGGTGGCTACTGTTTGAACGATGGAATTTTATTCAATTAGTCGGTGGGGTAGTTGTTCTGATTGGAATTATTCTGGCCGATAAGGCCCGTTCAGCTACGCATTAACTATTAGTTACGCCCCAAAAGTATTATCGTCGGGTGCTGCTGCCTCACGCTGTTGTGTCCAGTCGGTGCCCGCTCCTGGGTTTTGTGGCATATCGAAGAAGCGCGCGTAGTGCAGTTGTGCGGCAACGGTAATTGTGCGTGTTGGTCCGTTACGGTGCTTAGCAACGATTAGATCGGCCTCACCTGTACGGTTTTGTTGATCATACATATCATCGCGATGGAGCAAGATAACAACGTCGGCATCTTGTTCGATAGAGCCTGATTCACGCAAGTCAGAGAGCATTGGTTTTTTATCGCTGCGCTGTTCTGGAGAGCGGTTGAGCTGTGAGATAGCAACAACTGGAATATTTAACTCTTTAGCCATTAACTTTAAGTGGCGTGAGAACTCAGAGACCTCTTGCTGGCGGTTTTCAACTTTCTTACCTGAAGACATCAACTGTAGGTAGTCGATAACGATGAGTTTGAGATTATGTCGCTGTTTCAAGCGACGGGCCTTAGCACGAATCTCCATCATGGATAGGTTGGGCGAATCATCGATAAATAACGGTGCCTCTGAGATCTCACCCATGCGCCGTGCAAGGCGTGACCACTCATCATCGGATAACGTACCTGCACGAATATTGTTAAGGCCAACGCGAGCTTCGGCCGACAACATACGCATAGTGATTTCAGACTTCGACATTTCAAGAGAGAAGATAACCGAAGTTAAACCATTTGCAATTGATGCATGGCGAGCGATATCTAAACCAAGTGTTGACTTACCCATTGCAGGACGGGCGGCAAGAATAATCATGTTACCTGGATGGAAACCATGAGTAAGCGCATCGAGATCTTTAAAGCCAGTCTTAACGCCTTCAACACCAATACCTTTAGAGATCGCCTCAATCTCATCGAGTGCCTGTGGCAACAACGTTGATAGTTGAACGTAGTCTTCAGATGAGCGGCGTTCGGTAACTGCATAGACCTCGGCCTGTGCTTGATCGACCATGTCATCGACTTCACCCTCGGATGTATAACCGAGTTGAACAATCTTTGTACCGGCCTCAACTAAGCGACGCATAATCGCATGCTCGCGAACAATCTTTGCGTAGTACCCGGCATTTGCAGCTGTTGGTACCGATGAGATTAATGTGTGTAGATATGGCGCGCCACCTGCGCGAGCGATATCTCCACGCTTTGAAAGCTCAGCTGAAACTGTTACTGCATCGGCAGGTTCGCCGCGGCCATATAAATCAATAATTGCATCGTAAATTAACTCGTGTGCTGGACGATAAAAATCGCGATCACGAATAATTTCGATGACATCGGCAATTGCATCTTTCGATAACAACATTCCACCGAGGACTGATTGTTCGGCGATTAAATCCTGTGGTGGTGTGCGCTCAAACTCTGCGCCAACGGATGAAAGGTTGAGATCACGAGATGATCTATTACTGGGAAGCTCTGCGATGCTCACGCGTATAACCTCCCATGTGCCACTGACAGTTACGATTTGTTATGCGTAACTTAGGCGTGCGCCCCTACCGCAGGCGAGAAAGCTTGCGGGGTGGTGGGGATAAGGTGTGGATAAGTAGGTGGATAAGGCCGGTTTTCTGTGTAGAAAGGGGTGGATAGCCTGTGGGTAAAACCACTGGGTTAGCCCATTTGGGATGAGAAAGTGCAGGTCAGAGGCGATTTCTATACACACAGGCCTGTGTAGAAAAGTAATTTTGGCAATCTTAAAGCGTGAGATTTACGAACGGATCCGCTCATTAAGAGGATCAAAGAGCGGCTCTGCTGCAATAACACCGCTAGACCACAGACCAAAGAGCTCAACATCAACCGTTGTTCCTGGCTCAGTGTGCTCGATGGGTAGATAGGCGTATGCAATCGCTTTATTGATTGTGTAGCCCTGGCCACCAGATTTAACGCGGCCAACTATTTTATTATCGATTCGAATCGGTTCAGAGCCAAATGGAACCGACGTGATCTCATCAAAGGTAATTGCCACGAGCTTTCTACTCTGGTTCTCTTTAGCGTTTATCGCAGCAGCTTTGCCATGGAAGTCTTCCTTTTTAAAAGAGAGTGCAAAGCCAAGACCGGCCTCAAAAGGATTAGTCTCGGTATTAATCTCTCCTGCCCAGGCGCGATAACCTTTTTCAAGACGTAAGGATTCAATAGCGCGATAGCCGCAAGGGATTAGACCTAAATCTTTTCCTGCATCAACCAACGCCTCCCATAGCGCCAATCCATTAGCGATGGGTGCATATAACTCCCACCCTAATTCGCCAACATATGTAATTCGGGTTGCACGAACTTTTATCCCCGCTAAATCAATCTCTCGAGAGTTCATGAATGGAAATGCAGTATGGCTCAAATCGCTATCGGTTAGTGCTTGTAGAATTACACGCGAGTTCGGCCCCATGATTGCAAAACAGGTTAGTTCACGAGTGATGTTTGTAATCTCTACACCGTCAAAGTTAAATTCCCGTCTTATTTTTTCTAGCCAACCAAAGTCGTGTGTAGCGAAGGCTGTGCCAGTAACAATCATGAACTCGTTCTCGCCAGTCTGTGTAACGGTGTAATCGGATTCGATTCCGGCCTTTGAATTGAGTGCCTGGGTATAAACAGTCTTGCCTACACCTTTAACAACGTTGTTTGCACAAACATAGTTTAAAAACTCAGCTGCTCGCGCACCGCTAATACGGGCCTTAGCAAAAGATGATTCATCAAATAAGCCAGCTGCGCTGCGCGTTGCATGGTGTTCGATCTGCACAGCTGATGACCAGAGTTTTCCGAGCCAACCCTTAGGTCGTAGCCCTTCATCTCCCTTGTTGTTGGCGTAGTAATTAACCCGCTCCCACGAGGCTTTTTCACCAAAAGCTGCCCCCTGGGCCTTGTGCCACTCATATGCCGGAGATACAAACTTTGGTCGTGCGCTGGCGCGTTCTTCACCTGGATAGTGAATATCGTAATACTGCTCGTAGTTTTCAGTGATGCGCTTCAAAGTAAAGTCAGGGGATTCATAGGATGCACCGAAGCGCTTAATATCCATATGCCACAAATCCATTGTTGGCTCACCTGCAACGATCCATTCGGCAACGACTTTGCCGATTCCGCCAGCACCTGCGATGCCGTGTGCACAAAAACCTGCCGCTACATAAAAGCCCCCGACAGATGTTTCACCTAAACAGAACTCGTTATCGGGGGTAAAGCCTTCGGGGCCATTAATAAAGTTTTTAATTCCGACCTCTGCCATCTTTGGTACGCGTTTTTGTGAAGCTTCGGCGATATCGTAAAAGCGATCCCAGTCATCGGGTAGCAGCATCGAGTTAAAGTCTGAAGGGATATTATCGATACTGTTGTAATCGGCCGACCACGCCTTTGAATTTCGCTCATACCCGCCCATTAATAGACCCGATACCTCTTGGCGAAAGTAGATTAAATTATCGGGATCGCGCAGTGATGGCAAAAATGGAGCGTCGGCTTCCATAAAGTTATCGGTAATTAAATATTGATGACTCATCGGCACAATAGGTATACGAACATCCACCATGCGTCCAATTTGTGGGGCATACATTCCGCCGCAGTTAACAACTATTTCGCATTCGATCTCGCCCTTATCCGTAATAACACTACTTACTCGTCCATTAGTTGTCTTAATCTCTAATACACGGGTATGTGTAAATATCTGCACACCGTTTTTGCGCGCACCTGCTGCCAGCGCCATTGCTAGCTGTGATGGATCAACTTGACCATCCGATGCCATGTAGCAGGCGCCAACCACGCCCTCTAGATCAATGTAGGGAAATAAGTTTTGTGCCTCTTTTGGTGAGATCTCGTGTAAATCAAGGCCAAATGTCTTGGCCCAGCCGATCTGGCGGCGAATTTCCTGCATACGCTCAGGTGTTGACGCCAATTTAATGCTGCCGCACTCGCGCCAACTAGGAGGTGTCTGCGTTGCTTGAAGTTTTCGATAGAGATCTACGGAGTGCATATTCATGAGAGTCAGCGTTGGATCTGCCCGAAGTTGACCAACTAATCCGGCGCTATGAAAGGTCGAACCGCTTGTTAACTCGTTGCGATCTAGAAGAATGACATCTTTTTCGCCCAGCTCTGCCAAGTGATAGGCCACTGATGTTCCGCCAACACCGCCGCCAATAATGATGATTTTTGCTCTCGTTGGGACTACTGACACGGACACGCGTGAAATGTATCCTGAACGGGTGAGTGATGCCAGTGCACTAGAGCGTGAGTTCGCTCAACTATTTAACAAGGTGGAGCGCCTTCGTCCTCGAACATCGATTACTGAACTATCGGGTGGTTTAACTAATCGAAACTTCCTCGTCCAAACACCAGATGAGAAATACGTCGCGCGCGTTTCCAGTAACTCATCCTCGCTTTTATCCATCGATCGAGGCTCTGAGTTTATAAACTCAACGATTGCCGGCAAAGGCAAGGTCGGCGCAGAGGTTTTAGATTACTTACCTGGTGAGGGTCTATTGCTTATCTCTTACATTAAGGGAAAGACTTACGGCGCTGAAGATGTCGCTGCAAATTTAAGCCGTATCGCGACCAGCCTGCGTGCTTTGCATGCACTGGATTCTTTCGACCACGAGTTTAATATGTTTACTACACAAAAGAACTATCAAAAGATTGTGCAAGAACAGGGCTTTCGATTACCTGAGGGCTATTTAGATTTTGGCTCTAAGGTAGATGAGATTAAGAGAGCTATGTCGGTTTTATTTGAAGGCCTTGTCCCTTGTAATAATGATTTACTGCCTGGAAACTTCATCGATGATGGTCAGAAGATTTGGTTGATCGACTATGAATACTCAGGCAATAACGATGCCTGCTTCGAGATTGGTAATGTGTGGGCCGAAGCGTTTTTACCGATCGATGCGCTAGAAGAGTTAGTGAGCGCCTATTACGGGGAATACCGTCCCGATAAAGTTGCACGTGCATGGTTATGGGCGTTGATGGCAAAGTATGGGTGGACGCTATGGGCATCGATTCAATCATCGGTCTCAGATCTCGACTTTGATTTCTGGGAGTGGGGAATGTCTAAATATGATTTAGCGAGCAGCGAGTTTATAAGTGGTTACTTCAGAAAGGCGTTGGTGCAAGTTACGCAGAAATAAAAAAGCCCGCCGCATAAGCGACGGGCCCTTTTAAGTATCTTTTATTCAGCGGCAACAATAACTGTTGCAGATGCAACAACGTTGTGACCAAGTGAGATCTTGACAGTGTGGCTGCCAACCTTCTTGATGTGGCCAGGAGTTTTGATCGCATGACGATCGATATCCAAGCCGACTGCAGCCTTAATAGCTGTGGCGATATCTTTATCGGTTACTGAACCGAAAAGGACGCCCTTAGCGCCAACCTTTACCTTTGCAGTAATTGTTGCCGACTCAAGCTTTGCCTTAATCTCTTTAGCGTGATCGATATCGCGAACCTCACGGGCACCGCGCGCGCGGCGAATGCTCTGGATCTGCTTTTCGCCACCGAGTGACCATGCAATTGCATTTCCGCGTGGCAACAGGAAGTTGCGAGCAAAGCCATCTTTAACAGTTACAACATCTCCTGCAGCGCCGAGGCCTGCAACTTCACGAGTAAGGATGAGTTTCATGGTTGATTCACCCCTTACTTCGCTGAAGATGTGTAAGGAAGTAGAGCTACTTCACGGCTGTTCTTGACTGCAGTTGCGATCGAGCGTTGGTGCTGCGTGCATGCACCTGTAACGCGGCGAGCGCGGATTTTTCCGCGGTCAGAGATG
>WLHF01000017.1 GCA_009702835.1 Actinomycetota bacterium | reverse complement strand
TGGACGGTAGCCATTTCAATTACTTTCACTAATCCCGTTTCAATATCTACATCTACGACGGCGCGATGGCCGGCAAATGCAAACTGAACATGTGGAAGACCTTGACCGGTAATCGGGTCTATCGGAGTAGTCGGACGGTGTCGATACTCTCGCGTGCATTCAAATATTCGATCTTGAACGAGATCGGCAAGAGTGGATACGAGCTTGCCATCGCCATCTCGAATTTCACCATCAACTAATACATAGGTAGCGCGAAAATGTAGAAGATGGGGATGTAAGTGACCCAGTTTTTCCATTGCAAAGAGGAGAATCTCATCACGAACGGCCTTGCAGGCAGTCATAACAGCACCCCCTGTTACATAGGACTGACGCGATGCACTGGTAGATCCAGCACTTCCTACTTGGGTATCACTGACATGTACAACTACTCGTTGAACACCTAGTTCTGTTCGAGCGATCTGGCCTTTTAGTGTTACTAATCCCTGACCAACTTCGGCAGCTGCAGTGTGGACTTCTACAACAGGCTCGCCATTGATAATTTGAAGGCAGACCTTGGCAGTTGAATAATCATCAAAGCCCTCAGAGAAGCCAATGTTTTTGATGCCAACGGCATAACCAACGCCTCTGCGGACACCTTCGCCATGAGTTGTATTGCTCGCACCACCCGGAAGCTCGATGATGTCAAAGCCATCTGTAGTAGCAGTCAGTGGTGGCATTGGCATTGCACGTAATTTCTCTAAAATTTCGGCAACGGGGGCGGCTGAATCAACGGCCTGTCCCGTTGGCATCAATGAGTTTCTCTTCATAGCGTTTTTTAAGCGAAGCTCAATGGGATCCATCCCGAGTACTGCTGCGATCTTGTCCATCTGAGACTCGTATGCAAAAGCCGTTTGTACTGCGCCAAAGCCGCGCATTGCACCGCAGGGTGGATTATTTGTGTAGGCAACGTATGCATCAATTGTTGCACTCTCAACTTCATAAGGACCAACGGCAAAACAGGCCGCGTTTGCACAGACAGCAGGGGAAGAGGATGCATATGCACCACCATCTAAAACAATATTGGCCTTAACATAGACAAGTTTTCCCTCTTTCGTAACACCATGTTCATAGCGCAGTTTTCCAGGATGACGGTGGACGTGACCAAAGAAGGACTCTTCTCGCGAATAGACAATCTTTACCGGTTTACCTGTCGCCATTGCAAGAAGAGACACGTGCGCCTGCATCGATAGATCTTCGCGGGCACCAAATGCTCCGCCAACTCCAGCCAGCGTTAGACGTACTTTCTCTGGAGGCAATCCCAATACCGTTGCTAATTGACCGCGATCAACGTGTAGCCATTGAGTAGATAAGTACAGATCGATTCCACCATCTTCGGCTGGAATTGCAAGACCTGATTCAGGACCAAGAGGTGCCTGATCTTGCATTCCAACTTCATACTCGCCTTTTACAACAATATCTGCAGTGAGGTTTTGTGCTCCAAAGATAATGGGAACATGGCGCGTAATGTTGCCGCCCGTGTGAATAATGGGAGCATTGCCACTTATTGCAAAATCGGCATCGATCACTGGCTCTAGAATTTCGTATTCAACAATAATGGCCTGTGCTGCGCGCTTGGCAACCTCTGGATGATCGGCGGCAACGATTGCAATCGCTTCACCATGAAAGCGAATCGTGTCGAAGGCTAGAACTGGCTGGTCGATAATCTCTAGACCATAGAGCTTGGCTCCTGGTACATCATCGTGTGTGAGAACGGCCGAAACGCCATTGATTTTTAGAGCTGGAGCAATATTGATTGATTTGATTCGCGCATGTGGATGTGGAGAGCGAAGAGTTGATGCCCATAACATTCCATCGGCCCAGAGATCACTAGAGAAGGCAAAGTCGCCAGTTACTTTTAGCGTGCCATCGGGACGGGCCACACTTTCACCGATTCCAGCACTTACTGGCACAGCTATGTGATCACGCTGTTTCGTTGGAAGCGTTGAGTTACTCATATCAGCCTGCCTTCTTGGAACTAGTTAAAATCCTTTTACTTGCGCGTGCAGCTTGTTGGGCGATTTCTTCATGTGAAATTGCAGTAATTAATCCATGTCGAACTCGAACTTCACCATTGACTAAGAGAGCTTTTACTTCGGCCTTTGGGCCAAGGACGAGGGCGGCAATTGGATCGACAATATCTATATGTCCGATGTCATCTAACTTCCATAAAACCAAATCAGCTAACTTTCCTACTTCGATAGTCCCGAGCTCATTTTCGCGCCCTAAAACTCGAGCCCCACCACGTGTTGCTAATGCAAGTGATTGCCGTGTACTCATTGCAGTTGGTCCATCTTTTAAACGTGCCCAAAGCGCTGCAGCACGCACTTCGGTAAGAAGTTCGCCATTCTCATTACTTGCCGCGCCATCGACACCAAGACCAACGGGTGCGCCAGCTTTAAGTAAATCTTGCACGCGTGCAATACCTGCACCTAAACGTGCATTAGATGATGGGCAGTGCGCTGTGCCGGTTCCAGTTCTACCAAATTTATCAATTGCGGAGTCATCTAAATGAATTGCATGTGCCATCCACACATCTGGCCCAAGCCAGCCGAGTGACTCAACATAATCAGTGGGGGAGCAGCCAAACTTTTCCTGGCAGAAACTCTCTTCTTCGATTGTTTCAGCTAAATGTGTATGCAGGCGCACATTCTCACGCCTGGCAAGTTGGGCAGCCTCCTTCATCAACTCACCTGTCACGCTAAAAGGTGAGCATGGAGCAACGGCGATTTTGAGCATTGCATCATCTGCTGGATCGTGAAAGCGACGAATTGCATCTTCGGTTGCAATTAAAATTTGATCGCGATCTTCTACAACATTATCGGGCGGTAACCCACCCTGTGATTGGCCTAAATCCATCGATCCCCGTGTTGGATGGAAACGAATCCCTAACCCTTGTGCAGCTTCAATTTCAGCGGCTAGACAATCTCCACCCTCTGCCGGAAAGACATAGTGATGATCAGTTGTGTACGTACATCCAGAGAGTAAAAGTGAGGCAAGTGCGCCTTGGGCTGCACCAAAAGTTACCTCTGCATCTAAGTGGCCCCAAATGGGATACAGAGTTACTAGCCATTCAAAGAGTGTTGACTCAGTTGCAATGCCGCGGGTGGCCCACTGGTAGAGATGGTGATGTGTATTAATAAAACCCGGAGTCAACAGTGCACCAGTACCGTCAATGCGATCAAAACCTGCAAACTGTGGCGGAATATTGGATTGCCCAATACCAACGATTCGTTTGCCATCAATGGCAACCCACCCATCACTAATTTCGCGATCATTGGAGTCAAGAGTTGCTATGTAGGCATTCGTGATTAGAGTTTGGCTCACACTTTAACTCTTCTCTAATCGCGCAGCGGCCAGACGAACTGCATCTAAAATCTTTGCATAGCCTGTGCAGCGACATAGATTTCCAGCTAGTGCTTCTCGGATTTCGTTATCACTAGGATCGGAGTTCTTATCGAGTAAATCAACGGTGGCAACAATTAAACCTGGTGTGCAAAAGCCACACTGCACTGCACCTGCATCTAGATATGCCTGTTGAACTGGATGTAGCTCGGTAGCACCTGCTAAGCCCTCAACTGTCTTTATCTCTGTGCCCTCAACTTGCCCCGCGGCAACTAAACACGCACAGACAAGTACGCCATCAATGTGGACTGAACAGGAGCCGCACTCACCTTGTTCGCAGGCGTTTTTAGCACCAGGTAAGCCCATTCGCTCTCGCAGCACATAGAGAAGACTCTCTCCTGGCCAAATATCATCGATGGTTTCTATTTTTCCATTGACTGTGCAGGTAAGTCGCATTACATACTCCTGAATTCATTAGTGGATTTCCATGCCCATTTGAGTGATCTAGCTGAAATAATTGCGAGTGTATGACGGCGATAAGCGGCAGTTCCGCGAATATCATCTATTGGACGAGAGGCGGCGCTAACGAGTGCGCCAAACTCTTTAAGAAGTTCGACAGATGGCGCCGTTCCCGTCTCCCAATCTAAATGTGATGCGGCAAAGGCCTCGGCATCTGCAGCGCGAAGAGGAGTTGGACCGGCAGAGCCGATACCTGTACCTACTGTGCGTGCTGTGGCATCTATCGCTAATCCAAATGAGCACACGGCAATCACCATTGCATTGCGTGTACCAATTTTCGAGTACTGCTGACCTCCGCGAGCCTTTGGAATCGTGATGCTTGTAATGAGTTCATCGGGTGCTAGTGCACTCTTCTTTGGTCCAATAAAGAAATCGTGGATATCAATTGAACGGTTGCCTCCAATACTGGAGACATTTACTGTGGCACCCGTTGCAAGCAGTGCTGGATGGGCATCACCGGCAGGGGAGGCCGACCCTAAATTGCCTCCAACGCCGCCACGATTTCTAATTTGCAAGGAACCAACGGTGCGAGATGCCATTGCCAATCCCGGTAGTTCTGTCGCCAGCTCGGCCTGAATTCGAGAGTAGCTAACACCTGCACCTAAAACAATGGATTCACCCGCCTGACTCCATTGGTTTAACTCTGTTACCGCACTTAAATCCAGGAGTGTTTCGGGGCGTTTGCGATCAAAATTTAATTCAACCATGACATCTGTGCCACCGTTAATACACAGTGCTAATGGATGCGCTGATTTAAGTTTCAGAGCGTCGATCAGTGAGGTGGGTCTAAAGAAATCCATGAGTATTTCCTACCAAGCCGGCCATATAAATCCGGCATCGGGAGCATCATCGCGATTGACCACAGCTTCAATCAATCCATAAGGACGATCGGCTGCGATGAAGACTTCATTCGTATTTTCTTGCCCGAAAGGTGAAAGATCGACAAGGAAGTGATGCTTGTTAGGAAGGCTCATCTGGACTGCACAGAGATCTGGCTGCTCTGTAATCATCTCTTTTGCCATTTCGAAGAGTGTTTGCTGAAGTGAAAGGCTGTGATGCTCGGCAAAAGTTGCGAGCATTTTCTGCGTTGCCAACTTATAACTTTTGGCGAAATCCTTCTTTTTAAGTGTTTGAGCATCGTGGCTATCGTGACGCCATTTAGCGCTTACCTGTGTTGCCATAATTCGATCTGTAGCCTCTGGCAAAGTTGTGTAGTGATCTTTAATAAAGCCCGTAAATTCACTATCGCTAGTTTTTAGAATCACTAAATCCTGCACACCACTACTTACGAAACTCTCGTTGGAGCCATTGGCAGTGCGATCCATGACAACACGAGCGGTGCGTGTGAGCGTGGAGTTTCTTTGGAAGGCACGGGGATGAGGTTTACCATCGACTTGAATGCGATCCCAAAGGAACTGTTCTAAGCGAACCTCTGCCCGTGTTACATGGCTTTGTGTATCTAAGAAATGCTCGCACAGGATTAATCCGAAAGCCTCTGGCTCCATCGCTGGATATTTCTGGGCAAAGGCAAAGACTGTATTTTTCTGCGTATCAGTAGGTAAGACTTTGGCGTTAGAGCCATTTAAGTGAGTGTCATCAAAGTCTCCACTGAGTTGAACCGAGACATTTAAATCAAGGATGTGATGGTTACTCTGCTCTCGAGTGATTCTTACTACTCGATTTTCAGCTTTTCCATAACGGTTATCACCAAGCTCGATCTTCACAATCTAGCTCCCTCGGTACGTTGTAAAACTGAATGGGCTAAGCAACAAAGGAACATGGTAGTTACGATTAAGATCATTTACTAGAAAATCGACATTTATATCGCTAAAGAAACTCTCTTGCTCTTGTGCGGCAAAGTAACCTGAAACTTCAAAGGTCAGGGTGTGGTTGCCTGTAGTTAATGCTGCGCCATTAAGCAGATCTACAACCCGTCCATCAGAGTTAGTGAGTGCGCTGGCAACTATGACGCCATTTGCGCGATATGTGACCTTGATACCCGCTGCCGGCAGTCCGTTGCTGGTATTCAGGATATGTGTTGAGAGCTTGCTCATGACTCCTCCAAAAGTTTCTTAATTCGAATCTGGTTTATCAAGCGCAACTGCTCGCGCGCCTCTTGCATCTCTACTTCAGGTGAGTTATTGATTCGACGATTGCACTCCTTGAGCATTTCGGCTCCGTTTTTACCTGTAGCGCAAATAAGGAAGACGTGATCAAATTTGCTCTCATAGGCAAGATTAGCCGCGGTGAGATCTTCTAGAGTCTTTGCATCGTCTGCTGATAGACCTGACTGTTCGGCAGATGACCATGCTGAATGAGCTTTGCGTTCACCGATACGTGGATGCCCCGAAAAAGCGATAAGTAATGATGCAGTATCTAAGTTAGAAGTCGCTTCATCGGATGCTTGATTCAAATCTGCGATAGTTGAGTAAGGTCTAGCGCTCACGAGTGCATCACAGTATGCAGGTGCGATAGTGCAACGCTTAAAAACTAAGTGCGCCGTTGCACTATCCATCGCGTTGATCTCTCCGAGCGAGGGCATCCGTATAGGGTATGTCGCCTATAAGGGGCGGTCAACAACACCTGCTGCCATTTGCTTCATTTCTTACTTACTCATGGAATAGGCAATTATCAAGATGGCTCCTACCGTGGGGTATCGTGTCATTGTGATAACTACCTAGAAGGACTGAGGCATAGTTTGAGTATAGGAATGACCAGGGAAGCTGTCATAGAAACACCTCGTCTTGAACTCCATCACATCGCTGCTAGCGAACTGATTTCACTCTTTGAAACACCCGAGGATAGTTGGATTTTTGAAGGTAAGAGTTTTACTAATCCGCACCGAGAGTTAATGGATAACTCTGGACCACTTGCCTGGCGTGTGCCACAAGTAAAACTGGATCCAGGTGTCAATAAATGGTTCGTAAGATGGATAGTTTTTAAACTCAGTAGAGAGATCATTGGAAGCACCAGCTTCCATGGCAGCCCGGATGCACAGGGAATGATTGAAATCGGACTGGGTATTAATCAGAGGTTTCAGAATAAAGGCTATGGTTTTGAAGCCCTGACCGGTATGTGGAGTTGGGCGAGTACGCATCCTGAAGTTAAAACTCTCAGGTATACGGTTTCTGCAGATAATCTCGCATCAATAGCTTTAGTGGACAAGTTCGGTTTTGAACATGTTGGCCAACAATTGGATGAGATAGATGGGCCAGAGGAGATTTTCGAGTTAAGCGTGGAGAAATTCAAAACTCTTAAGTTTTAAGTGGACCGTACTGGGATCGAACCAGTGACCCCCACAATGTCAATGTGGTGCTCTACCGCTGAGCCAACGATCCTTGCTGGGAAAGCATACCCCAGGATATTTATTACTACGTGCGTCCGAAATCATCCTCGATTCGCTCTATGTCATCTTCGCCAAAGTAGCTTCCGCTCTGAACCTCGATGAAGACAACATCATCACTACCGATATTTTCAATCCGGTGTAGATCCCCAATACCTATATCTACTGTCTGCCCCGCTCCTAGTTCACTAACTACACCATTTAATGTAATTCGTGCCGAGCCAGCAACTATGAACCAGTGTTCTGAACGTTTTTGATGACGCTGATAAGAGAGTCTTTTTCCAGGAGTTACCCAGATGCATTTAACTTTATGTAAATCACTCTCCTGCAGGATTTCGTATCGCCCCCAAGGCCGCATTGATTGGCTCATGGGTCGTACCTTTCCATAGAGTGGTTTTAAATGATGGAGGTCGGGACGGGATTTGAACCCGTGTAGAGGGATTTGCAGTCCCTTGCCTCGCCTCTCGGCCACCCGACCATGTACATATCGCCTGAGGCGAATTATCAGAGCGGACGACCGGGTTCGAACCGGCGACCTGAACCTTGGCAAGGTTCCGCGCTACCAACTGCGCTACGTCCGCGAGGAGGTGAAATCTATCGTAGGTCGGGCATAAGCGCCAAAGTGGAGGGTGATTGTTGAACCGTGCCTTCAAATGGCAACTCTGGCAACGCTTCGGCCGGCCATTTAAAGATGGATTGACCGCAGTAATTAAGCGAATTACTAGATCTACTCTTCATTTTTTGGGGCAGGGGATTGCAACAGTTGCATATGTAGAAATGAAATTCGTCGTTCGAGAATGAATTTCATACGTTGACCTTTTAGAGTTCGGTAGGCTAGCTACATGTCCACGATCGATATCACGGTAGATGGCAAAGCGTGCTCGGTTGCCGCCGATGCTCGCCCAACCAATATCTATTCCGAGAACAAAGAGATCGTCGTAGCTCGAATTAACGGGCTCCTCAAAGATTTATGGAGTGATTTAGCTGATGGAGATGTCGTTGAAGGTGTCTCCATAGCTTCCCCTGACGGTCTTGCAGTTCTTCGCCACTCAACGGCTCACGTAATGGCACAGGCCGTTCAAGAGTTATATGCCAATACGCGTCTTGGAATCGGTCCACCGATAAAAGATGGTTTTTATTATGACTTTGATCCAACAAATACTTTTAATCCCGATGATCTTGTAAAAATCGAAAGCGCAATGCGCAAGATTGTAAAAGAAGGTCAACGCTTCAAGCGACGCGTGATAACTGAGAGCGATGCGCTCAAAGAGTTAGCTCATGAGCCCTATAAATGTGAACTAATCGGCATTAAGGGAGCAGCTGGCGATGAGGCCAGCGTTGAAGTCGGTGGCAGCGAACTCACTATTTATGACAACTTAGGTCGAGATGGAAATCCTGTATGGAGTGATCTTTGTCGAGGACCACACCTTCCATCGACCAAACATATTCCAGCATTTAAATTAATGCGTACAGCGGCAGCATATTGGCGCGGCTCTGAAAAAAATCCAATGTTGCAGCGCATTTATGGCACAGCCTGGCCAAGTCAGGATGAGCTCAATGGATATCTCGAACTCTTAGCAGAGGCAGAAAAACGCGATCACAGACGGCTTGGTAGCGAGCTCGATCTCTTTTCATTTCCTGAAGAGATTGGCTCTGGTCTTGCGGTTTTTCACCCGAAGGGCGGAATCATTCGCAGAGCGATGGAGGATTACTCACGCAAGCGCCACGAGGATGAGGGTTACGAGTTTGTCTACTCACCGCACTTAACTAAGGCGGCACTCTTTGAAACTTCAGGCCACTTAGAGTGGTATGCCGAAGGTATGTACCCGCCAATGATTTTAGATGAAGAGTTTCATGCAGATGGCACAATCAAACGTGCGGGCCAGCAGTACTACATGAAGCCCATGAACTGCCCTTTTCACAATCTTATTTATAGATCGCGTGGTCGCTCATATCGTGAACTACCGCTGCGATTATTTGAATTCGGTACCGTCTATCGCTATGAAAAATCTGGAGTACTTCACGGAATCACGCGTGCTCGTGGATTCACGCAAGATGATGCACATATTTACTGCACCAAAGATCAGATGGTTGGTGAGCTTGATTCACTACTAACTTTCGTACTTAACTTACTGCGCGACTACGGTCTTAATGATTTTTATCTCGAGCTCTCAACTCGTAATCCAGAGAAATCAGTTGGAGCAGAAAGTGATTGGGAAGAAGCAACGCAGGCGCTGCGCGAGGCTGCAAATGCTCAGAGCCTTGAGCTGGTATTAGATGAAGAGGGTGCGGCTTTCTACGGACCGAAGATTTCAGTACAGGCAAAGGATGCGATCGGTCGTACATGGCAAATGTCGACCATCCAAGTTGATTTTCAACTACCACTGCGTTTTGAACTCGAATATGCCGCCGCCGATGGAAGCCGTCAACGCCCAGTAATGATTCACCGTGCACTCTTTGGCTCGATCGAGCGTTTCTTCGGCGTTTTAACCGAACACTATGCCGGGGCCTTTCCACCATGGCTTGCCCCCGTACAGGCCATTGGTATTCCAGTTGCCGATGCCTTCACCGATTACTTAGCAAATGTTATGTCCCAGATGCGCACAGCTGGTATCCGTACCGAGCTGGATAGCTCTGATGATCGCATGCAAAAAAAGGTACGCAATGCGCAGATGCAGAAAATTCCATTTATGGTGATAGCTGGCGAAGAAGATCAAGCCGCGGGTGCGGTCTCATTCCGATATCGCAATGGCGAGCAAAAGAATGCAATTCCAATTGCCGATGCAATCGCTGAGATCAAGAAAATAATCAACGAACGAACGCAGATATGAGCATTGATGGCTTGGGAATGCCCGATGGCTGGAACCGCTTATGGGCACCGCATCGTCTTGAGTATCTACGCGGTGAAAACCGACCGCTCGAGGGAAATGATGTGGAGTGCCCGTTCTGTCGAATTCCGAGTTTGAGTGATGATGAGGGTTTGATTGTTCATCGTGGAGTAGATGCATTTGTTGTCATGAATTTGTATCCCTACAACCCTGGTCACTTACTTGTCTGCGCTTATCGTCACGTCGCCGATCTAACTGATCTGAGCACCGACGAGCGAGATGAGATATCGGCACTGACTGCGCATGCCATGAGAACTATTCGCAAGGTTTCATCTCCAGAAGGCTTTAATATCGGTATGAATCAAGGCGCTATCTCTGGAGCCGGTGTCGCCGAACACATTCACCAGCACTTGGTGCCACGTTGGAGCGGGGATGCTAACTTCATGCCAATTATTGGCCGCACTAAAGTCCTGCCACAGTTACTCACTCTCACACGTGATGAGATCGCAGCGGCTTGGTAATTAATCTTTTATCTGTTTCAAATACTCTTTAACAATATCGACGCCAATTCCCTTTTTAATCCACAGCGGGACCGCTGGAAACAATAGTCCTGCGGCAAATGCTCCTTCTCCCAAAGATGTCGATAGTTCGAGATACTCTTCGCGAAACTCTTGAACCAATGTTTCATGCTCAGGCTCGCATGCACTTTCCTGTGATGGAACGGTGGTGTAATCAGTAACCCGCATTGTTTCAAGAGAAATCAGCGCGCAGGGGATTCCAGCATCATCGTGTAAAACTAAGTACGGTGTTGCAACGTGATCAAATACGCGGTTAGCAAGCATTACGGCATCATCAAAATCCGCCTCTTGATTTTCTAACTGACTCACAACAACAATGCGTGGAGTTTGGTATTCATCAATTGATCGCCATAGATCAATTGTGGCTTGATCGATTCCCATTGCTGGATTAATAACAAAGATGGAGCAAGAGATCTGTGGATCTATTGAGTCCATAACCCGACCGCCGAAGGTGCGTGCAACGGCTTCAGGGTCGGCGCTTTCATGGCCATAGATAGCGATGGCGTGGGGGGATGCGGTGGAATTCACCTGCTCAGCCTACGATGGGAGGTGATGATTAGTAGCATTTTCAAACCTGCGGTTACGAGCTTTATAACCCCCGTAGCCAGATTTGCACTGCGTATTGGCATTACCCCAAACGCGGTGAGCTGGGTCGGTGCAATCGGCGTCACTATATCGTCACTGTATTTCTATCCTCGTGGAGATTTCTTTCTGGGGAGCGCCGTAGTTTTTGTTTTTGCGCTCAGTGATTTATTCGATGGAACAATGGCACGAATATCAAAAACAGGTGCTAGTCGCTGGGGTGGATTTCTAGATTCCACAATTGATCGGGTTACAGATTCAGCGATATTAATAGGTATCACCGTCTACCTTATCGATGCCGATGATCGCTTAAGTACCGTCGTATTAGTCACTCTTGTGACGGGTTTACTTGTTCCATATATTCGCGCAAAGGCTGAGTGCTTTGCAATCGCATGTAGCGGTGGGATCGCCGAGCGTACCGAGCGTCTTATGATCTCAATGTCTGCAATAGCCCTTGATGGATTGGGTATTCCATATGTCTTAGCTATAGGTATGTGGCTTCTAGCGATCTTAGGATTAGTGACGGTCTTTCAACGGATGATGATCGTTAAAAGAGCCCTGAAGTAAATGCTCGCGAGAATCACAGCATCGGGTTATTTTGCCGCCTGGCGCGTACTGCGATGGCTGCCGGAGAGATTTGTTTATTCGCTGGCCTACAAACTCTCTGATCTACTAACGAAGCGAAATGGTCCAAGCGTCCAACGACTGCGATCTAATCTTGGGCGTACACAACCAGAATTGACCGGTCTTGATTTAGATCTTCTAGTTTATAAAGGTATGCGCTCTGCTGTTCGTTATTGGTGTGACACCTTTAGATTGCAAGATTGGTCGATTGAAAGAATTCAAAATACTGTGACGGTTACAAATGAACACTTATTTTTTGACGCCCTGAACTCTGGAAAAGGTGGCATCATCACCGTTCCCCATGCTGGTAATTATGATCACGCTGCCGCTTATTTCTGTAGCAAAGGTGCAAAGATTGTGACCGTAGCAGAGCGTTTGAAACCTGAAGCCTTGTTTAAAAAGTTCATGGAGTATCGAGCTGCCTTTGGTATGGAGGCATTACCACTTGATGGCCGAGTTATTCCTACGTTGGCTGTGCGTCTTCGTGCCGGCTGCATTGTTGCGCTAGCGGCCGACAGAGATTTATCTCGTTCAGGTATCGACGTTACTTTCTTTGGCGCTCCTGCTCGCATGCCGGCAGGCCCAGCTGTGCTCGCACTCAGGTCAGATGCAGCTTTAATCTCTGCAATGGTTTCATACACCAGTAGTGGAATACATATAGATTTTGAAGCAGTTCCCATTCCATCGCATGGAAGTGAGGCAGAGAAGATCTCGGCGATTATTCAAAGTAGTGCCGATCTTTTTGCAAAGGGAATTGCGGCACATCCAGAGGACTGGCACATGATGCAGCGCATCTGGATCGATGGGGATTTCAAGGAGCGAGGCTAATGCTTACTAAGAAGCTCTCAATTGGAATCGTCTGTCCATATGGGTGGGATACACCTGGCGGTGTCCAGAACCATGTCCGCGATTTAGCAGAGTTTCTCATTAGCGCAGGACATAACGTTTCAGTATTGGCGCCGGCAATACATGAGGCGCAGCTACCTGAATATGTAGTCAATGCAGGTAAACCTATTTCAATTCCATACAACGGAGCAGTAGCCCGAATTTTATTTGGTCCGAAGGCATTTGCACGTGTGCGCCAATGGATCGCATCGGGAGATTTCGATATTTTGCATCTACATGAGCCTGCAATACCATCAATATCACTTCTTGCCTGTTGGGCGGCCGAAGGGCCAATGGTGGGTACCTTCCATGCGGCGGCTAAACATCAAAAAGTAATTTATGCGATCGGCCCAATTCTCGAACCTGCAATTGAAAAACTTTCAGCTCGCATCGCAGTCTCAGAGGCGGCCAGACTAACTCTTACCAACCACTTAGAGACAGATGCAGTTGTTATTCCTAATGGTATCTACGCAAAGCGTTACGCCAATGGAGAACCTCAACAGAGATGGTCTGGTAACACGATTGGCTTCATTGGACGATTCGAAGAGCCGCGTAAAGGTCTTCAAGTTTTACTCGACGCACTTCCAATAATCGCGCGCTTTGCACCCGATGTTCGAGTTCTTGTCGCTGGTCCCGGGGATCCAAAAGATGTAGAAGAGTCGATTGATCCCCAGTTACGCCATAGATTTGAGTTTTTAGGGCGCATCAGTGAAAAAGAAAAGGCTGACTTCATGTCATCGGTAGCACTCTATGTTGCACCTAATACTGGGGGAGAGTCTTTCGGAATTATCTTGGCCGAAGCCCTCGCAGGAGGCGCGTGCGTTGTAGCAAGTGATATCCCGGCCTTTGACTCTCTGCTTGGAGGTGGGGAGTTTGGCGCCCTCTTTGAATCGGAGAATTCAGCTGAATTAGCCAAGGTAGTAATAGAACTATTGCGCGATAGCGATAAGCGCGGCGCACTTTCCCGTAAAGGTAAAGAGCATGCACAGATTTTCGACTGGGATGTTGTAGCAGAACAGATCTTCTCAATTTATGAGATGGCCCTGGTCGGTGCTCAAAAGATCACGCTTTCATCAGATAATCGTCCGTGGAACCGTTTTCTTTCTAAGGATGGCGATAAGAAATGAAAACTACCCTTGCCATCGCTCTTCTTGTATTGACGATGCTTTGGTACTTATCCTTTTTAGCTACGCGTCTAGATCGACTGCATCACCGAGTTGAAACTAGTTGGGCAAATCTAGATGGCTTGCTGCAAAGGAGAGCGGCGATTGCACTTGAAATTGCGCGCAGTGAATCATGCGATCCAGCATCATCGCTACTCCTTACCTCTGCGGCCTACCAGGCGCGCGAAGCCACTGTGCAAGAGCGTTCTTCGGCCGAAATGGCTCTCTCCGGAGCCTTGGGATTATTAATGATACATGGTCACATGCATGCGGGAGGTGCAGAGCAATCACTTTTTGACGAGTTACGATTGTTGATTGCAAAAATTCAAGTCGCAATTGCAATACATACCGATGCAGTTTCCTCAACGCAGATGGTTCGAAAGAAATCGGCAATCCGGTTTTTTCGTCTTGCTGGTACCGCTCCGCTACCAGTTACATACGAATTTGAGTTCGATGCGCTTTAGAAACTTCGTTTGCGCAGTCATCTCACTCTCACTTCTGAGCGGGTGTTCAACGTTGACCCAGACATTCAAGACTTTGAATCCGAAAGCTATTGAGAAAAGCGTATTGAGTGGTCGAGATGGTGTTAACGGGCCAGTGTTGGTAGTAAAGATCGACGATACAAATAGCGCACATCCGCAGCTAGGTCTAGAAGATGCCGATGTCGTCTATATCGAACAGGTTGAGGGCGGGCTAACGCGTATAGCCGCAGTTTTCTCCTCCGTGATTCCCATGCGTATTGGACCTGTGCGAAGCGCACGAATCTCCGACATCGAGATAATGAGTCAATACGGACGAGTTGCATTTGCATACAGCGGGGCACAGAAAAAACTCTTACCGGTGATTGCTGCAGCTAATCTACAAAACTTAGGTGCACAGGCACAGCCGCCAACTATTTACACCACCGATCCAGCACGAAATCAGCCATTTGCAATGGTGCTTCGAGCAGATCTGCTGATGCAAAAGATTATCGATAAGGGTTATGTAATCAGTTCAGCACGATCAGTCGGCTGGCGCTTTGGCGATGTTACATCCGAAGGAGTTCCTATTGCACGAGTCGTTCTCCACTGGCCCGCTGCAACGTATAGCGCAATCTGGTCTTCGAGTGAGAACCGTTGGCACTTAACGCACAACAACCAACCAGATCTATCTGAAACCGGTAAAACACTAGGGCCCACAACATTTGTGATTCAAATGGTGTCGATCACACCCTCGATATATGCCGATAAGTTTGGAGGAACCACTCCATTCTCAAATACCGTTGGTACGGGTACTGGCTACATCTTGCGTGATGGCAAGAGCTATACCGCGACGTGGAGTCGTCCAACGGCCGATGTGGGAACAAGCTGGAAGGCCTTAGATGGCAGTGAGATCACATTCGCCCCTGGCCAAGTCTGGGTAGCACTTACCGATACAGAACCAGATTTTACGCTGATAACTGCGAGCGCGAAGCCCTCGACAACAAAGTAGGATATCCCTCTAACTAATGAGGCAGTACATGGGAGAACGGTAATGGCGCAAGAAACAGGAACTGCTCGAGTCAAGCGTGGCATGGCTGAGATGCTCAAAGGCGGAGTCATCATGGATGTCGTTAACGCTGAACAGGCAAAGATCGCCGAAGATGCTGGCGCAGTTGCTGTGATGGCGCTTGAGCGCGTACCTGCAGATATTCGTGCGCAAGGCGGCGTTGCTCGTATGTCAGATCCTGACATGATTGAAAAGATTAAGGCGGCAGTATCCATTCCTGTCATGGCGAAGGCTCGTATAGGTCACTTTGTAGAGGCCCAGGTTTTGCAGTCACTCGGAGTCGACTTCATCGACGAGTCCGAAGTTCTCACACCTGCTGATTATAAAAACCATATCGATAAATGGAGCTTCACCGTTCCATTTGTATGTGGTGCAACAAATCTCGGAGAAGCACTCAGGCGCATCAATGAGGGCGCTGCAATGATTCGCTCAAAGGGTGAGGCCGGTACTGGCGATGTTTCAAATGCAATGCAGCACATGCGCGAAATTAATGGAGAGATTCGTCGCCTGTCATCACTGCGCGAAGATGAGTTATATGTTGCCGCAAAAGAGTTGCAAGCACCATATGAGTTAGTTAAAGAGGTCGCTCAAAAAGGCAAGCTCCCAGTTGTTCTCTTTACCGCTGGTGGAATCGCCACTCCTGCCGATGCTGCGCTAATGATGAGTATGGGCGCAGATGGAGTATTCATCGGCTCTGGAATCTTCAAATCAGGTAATCCTGCCCAACGTGCCGCGGCATGTGTGCGTGCAACGACTTTTTGGGATGATCCAAAGGTTATCGCCGATGCATCTCGCGGTTTAGGCGAGGCAATGGTAGGTATTAATGTCGCTGATCTTCCAGCACCACATCGTCTTGCAGAGCGTGGTTGGTAGTAAGTAGGGGAAATGAAGGTCGGAGTACTTGCACTACAGGGCGATGTTCGCGAGCACTTTAGCGCGCTGATTGCTTGCGGTGTTTATCCGACAACCATTCGCCGCCGGGCTGAGTTAGATGCAGTTGAAGCACTTGTTATTCCAGGCGGTGAATCAACGACTATCTCCCAATTAGCCAAGAGCTTTGATCTATTCCAACCAATCCGTGATCGAATCTCGCATGGAATGCCCGTCTATGGCTCATGCGCAGGAATGATTTTGCTAGCCGATCACATTCTAGATGCCAAGGCCGATCAAGAAAGCTTTGGTGGCCTCGATATCACAGTTCGCCGCAATGCATTTGGACGTCAGGTCGATTCATTTGAATCCGATATCGCCTTTGCCGATGGAACACCAACACCGGTGCGTGCAGTATTTATTCGTGCTCCATGGATAGAAAAGATTGGCAGTGGTATTGAAATTTTGGCAGAAGTAGATGCACATCCAGTGGCCGTACGTTCGAAGAGTATTTTAGCCACATCTTTTCATCCAGAGCTCACCGGGGATCATCGCATTCATCGGTACTTTATTGAGGAAGTGGCACGAGGCGCACTTCAACAGGTACAGTAGTTCGAACTAATACGTAAGGGACAAAGGGGCAAGAGATGTCTGGCCATTCCAAATGGGCGACAACTAAGCACAAGAAAGCGATTATTGATAGCCGCCGTGCAAAGGTATTCGCAAAACAGATTCGAGCAATCGAAGTCGCAGCACGCAACGGTGGCGCCGATCTTGACGGTAACCCAACTTTATTTGATGCAATCACAAAGGCAAAGAAGTCCTCGATGCCGGCCGATAATATCGAGCGCGCCGTCAAGCGTGGCGCAGGACTCGAGCTTGGCGCCGCCGATTATCAAACTATTATGTATGAAGGTTACGGACCAAACGGTGTTGCGATCATGATCGAGTGTCTGACAGATAATCGTAATAGATCTTCATCGGAAGTTCGGGTTGCAGTAACTCGTAACGGTGGAACTATGGCTGATCCTGGCTCGGTTGCCTATCTCTTTAACCGTAAAGGCGTTGTCATTGTGAAGAAAATAGATGGAGTTACTGAAGACTCGATTCTAGAAGCGGTGCTCGATGCTGGCGCAGAAGAGGTAAATGACTTAGGTGAGGCCTTTGAAGTTGTCAGCGAATCAAGTGATTTAGTTCCGGTCCGTACAGCACTTCAAGGTGCTGGTATCGATTACGAATCCGCCGACTCTTCCTTCCTTCCTTCGATGCTCATACAACTAGATGCCGATGGGGCCAAGAAGGTTTTCGAACTCATCGATGCAATAGAAGAGCTTGATGATGTGCAGAACGTCTTTAGTAACTTTGATGTATCAGATGAAGTTATGGCGAGCCTGGATTAAATTCTCGGTAAAAACCTTAGGCTAGATGCCTTGTCAGGCGGTGGAGTTAGGGTGGTGCGATGCGAGTTCTGGGAATTGATCCAGGCTTAACGCGCTGTGGCATTGGCATCGTTGAAGGCTCCGTTGGTAAGCCACTCTCGATGGTGAGTGTTGGTGTCATTCTCACCCCCAGCGATCTCGCCCTTGAGTCGCGCTTACTAGAGTTAGATAGAGCGATTAATGAATGGGTTTCAATCTGGAACCCAGATGTCATTGCAGTAGAGCGCGTATTTGCTCAACACAATGTTCGTACCGTTATGGGTACGGGACAGGCCGCAGGTATCGCGCTTCTCATTGCGGCAAAATCGGGAATTCCCGTCATGATGCATACACCGAGTGAAGTCAAAGCGGCGGTAACGGGATCGGGTCGAGCCAATAAAGCACAAGTTGCAACCATGGTTGCCAAACTTCTTAACTTGAGCGAGATTCCCAAGCCCGTTGATGCCACCGATGCCTTGGCACTTGCTATCTGTCATATCTGGAGAGGTGGGGCTAATACAAATATTGCAACGGCTCTTGCCGCCGAGAAATCTCGTCTACGAAAGCTGCGTGGATAAATGATCTCCACCATCAATGG
>WLHF01000016.1 GCA_009702835.1 Actinomycetota bacterium | reverse complement strand
GATGAGATCGACACCTTCCCTGAAGGTAAGGGTTTACTTGGACACTTACTGAAATTCCCTGAACCACTGCGAGTTTCAGTTATTAAAGATCATCCATCGTCGGTTGGATTTCCAAAGGGCCACCCATCGATGTCGGGATTCTTAGGTGTTCCGATTCGAATTCGCAACGAACTGTATGGAAGTATCTATTTGCCTCAAAAGCGCAATGGAAAAGATTTTACTGAGGAGGATGAAAAGCTAGTTGTGGTCTTAGCATCGGCCGCTGGAGTTGCCATCGATAGTTATCGCGGGCATATTGCCCAGAGCCAGGTCAGTATCTTGGCCGAACGTGAGAGGATTGCTCGAGATCTGCATGACTTAGTTATACAAAGGTTATTCGCCTCAGGAATATCACTCCAGTCGGTCGAGTCAGATCCCTCACTCTCAACGGCATCCTTGGAAAAGATTAAAAGTACGCTAGATAATCTTGATTCAACTGTCCAACAAATTAGAACTACTATCTTCGCTCTACAAGATGAGCATCCAATTGAAGATATACGATCGTTGATCCTGAGCGAAATTACATCCCTAAGCGCGATTGCTGGATTCCAAATCTCACACTCTTTCCAGGGACCTGTTGACACCATGATTGGTGAAGAGCTTGCAAATCAAGTGATTCCGGTCATCCGCGAACTGGTAACAAATGCGATCCGACATGCAGAGGCGACAAAGATTGACATGGTGGTGCTAACCAATCAGACGTACTGCGAAATCCGAGTCGTCGATAATGGAAAAGGTTATGTTGCGGGTGAGCGAAAGAGTGGGCTCTTAAATCTTGAACGCCGGGCAGTGGCCAGAGGCGGCGAGTTTGAGATTCTTAAAAATGGTGAAGTGGGCACTCGAACAATGTGGAGGGCTAGCCTTTAGCTTCTACCTACACTGAGTCGAACTGCCATTGCCGCGGCCTGCGTTCGGCGTTCAAGCCCTAATTTTCTAAGAAGTGAAGAGACGTAGTTCTTAACCGTCTTTTCAGCTAAGAACATATTTTTCGCAATCTCTCTATTAGTCATACCTTCACCAATAAACTCGAGTACGCGCTGTTCTTGATCGGTTAGTTCGTAGATTTCACTGGCAGGGTTTTTATTCTCACGAAGGCGATTGGTTACCGATGAGATCAACTTAGTGTCAAGAAAACTCTCTCCTGCGGCAACTTTTCGAATAGAGGCAAGGAGCTCTAAATTCTTTATATCTTTAATCAAATAACCTACTGCTCCCCCAAGGACTGCACCGAGAAGGGCTTCGTCATCTTGAAAAGAGGTGAGCATTAATACCTTTAGCTCGGGCTTAAGGCTGATTAGATCCCGGCAGAGTTCAATGCCATTTCCATCTGGCAAGCGCACATCTAAAACCGCGACATCGGCATCCAAAGCTGCAAAATTAACGACTGCCTCTTCACAGTTTGCCGCACTCCCGACGACTACCAAATCCTCTTCTGCATCGATGAGGTCGATTAAACCCTTACGTACAAGTTCATGATCATCGACGACGAAGACTTTTGTCTGCATTTTTAAGCCCTATTAAGCCATTTCCTTTTTAAGGTTCTCATCGATAGATGCCAAGAACTCCTGTGTGCTTTGGTACGGAGCATCCTTTGAGATAAGCAGTGAGAGATCTTTCGTCATCTTGCCCTGCTCGACGGTCTCAATGCAGACGCGCTCAAGAGTGTCGCAGAATGCTGCAAGCTCTGCGTTCTTATCTAACTTTGCTCTGTGGGCCAGTCCTCGTGTCCAAGCAAAAATCGATGCGATTGGATTTGTCGATGTTGCTTTTCCTTTTTGATGCTCACGATAGTGACGAGTGACTGTTCCATGAGCGGCCTCTGATTCAACGATCTTTCCATCTGGTGTCATCAATACCGATGTCATTAATCCCAGTGAGCCATAGCCCTGTGCAACGGTGTCGGATTGAACATCGCCGTCATAGTTCTTACAGGCCCAGACATATCCGCCCTCCATACGAAGTGACATGGCGACCATGTCATCGATTAAGCGGTGCTCATACCAAATACCTGCCGCCTCAAAGGCGGTTTTAAACTCTGCTTGGAAAATCTCTTCGAAGATATCTTTAAAGCGACCGTCGTAGGCTTTCAAAATTGTATTCTTGGTTGAGAGATAAACTGGAAATTTGCGGTTGAGTCCATAGTTTAAAGATGCACGGGCAAAGTCGCGGATAGATTCATCCATGTTATACATTCCCATTGCAACACCTGATGAAGGAAAATCAAAGACATTATATTCAACTGGCTTTGAGCCATCGGCAGGAACAAATGTCATTGTGAGCTTTCCTGCACTTGGTACTCTAAAGTCCGTTGCCTTGTATTGATCACCAAAGGCGTGACGGCCAATAACAATTGGCTTTGTCCAATGAGGCACTAAACGTGGAACGTTACTGATAATTATTGGCTCACGGAAAATTACACCACCCAAGATATTGCGGACAGTGCCGTTAGGTGATTTCCACATCTTTTTAAGGCCAAACTCTTCAACACGGGCCTCATCCGGTGTAATCGTTGCGCACTTAATACCCACACCATGTTTTTGAATGGCGTGAGCTGAATCAATTGTGACCTGATCATCGGTTGCATCGCGATTTTCCATGCCAAGGTCGTAGTACTCAAGGTTGACATCTAGGTAAGGAAGAATCAAAGACTCTTTAATGAACTGCCAGATGATGCGAGTCATCTCATCGCCATCTAGTTCAACTACGGTTCCCTCAACTTTGATCTTTGCCATCTGACATGCTCCCTATTTAGAGTGTTAGAACATCTGCTTGTTTTGCACGGACCGCTTCGGCAGCGGCCTTGAGAGCTGCAACTTCACTCTGCGTCAATGCACTTTCAACGACTTTTTTAATTCCTGTGCGCCCAATCTCGGCTTCAACACCAAGATAGACACCTGAGATTCCATATTCGCCATCGACCCATGCACATACCGGCATAACGGCGCCAGAGTCTTCAATAACTGCCTTTGCCATTCGTGCAGCTGCAGCCGATGGTGCGTAATAAGCAGAGCCAGTTTTAAGGAGGGCAACAACTTCTGCGCCACCATTACGTGTGCGATCAACTAACTCATCAATCTCAGCCTGCGATAAGAGCTCAGCAAGCGCTTTCCCATTAACTGTGCAGCGACTTGGAACTGGAACCATCGTGTCGCCATGTGAGCCAAGTGTGAGTGTCTTTACCGCCCCAACCTTGACCGCTAATTTTTCAGCGACAAAGTTAGTAAAGCGGGCAGTATCTAACATTCCAGCTTGACCCATTACGCGGTGCTTAGGAAAGCCCGTTGCAATTTGTGCAAGGGATGTCATCTCATCGAGCGGATTTGAGACCACGATGATGACGGCGTTAGGTGAATGCTTTGCAATATTTTCTGCAACTCCGCGAACAATGCCCGCGTTAACTCCGATTAAATCCATTCGGCTCATTCCGGGTTTGCGTGGAAGGCCAGCGGTAATGACCACGACATCCGAGTTTGCAGTTGCTTCATACCCTGCGCCTTCGGCCGTTGTTGTCGCTCCAATTATCTTTGTCTCAAAGCCTTCAATGGATCGCGATTGATTCATATCAAGGGCTAAACCCTCTGGCTTGCCTTCGAGGATATCTGTAAGGACTACAGTATCGAAAACATCGTATTCAGCTAATCGAAGGGCGGTTGTTGAACCATAAAAACCTGCACCTACTACTGTGACT
Source organism: Actinomycetota bacterium (assembly GCA_009702835.1). Lineage (GTDB taxonomy): Bacteria > Actinomycetota > Actinomycetes > Nanopelagicales > Nanopelagicaceae > Planktophila. The sequence continues at coordinate 16,687 of WLHF01000016.1, read as the reverse complement.
TTCCCGCCCATGGCGTACTCCCTTTTATGGTTTGTTGTGGCACTACCCGAACTCTACCGCCCGCGAGGAAGAGCAACTGCCAGAGCAAAAAGAGCGATCGCTATGACGAGTGGAAAATAAAAGTCAAATTTACGTGAGCCCCGTGCTTTAAACGCTATACCGGCAGTACCAACTGCTATAAAAATCGATCCGCCTCGCACTATTCCGCCGATGCCCAGCGCTATACCGATAATAATTGCCGCGTTGCTAAAACCAGCTATTAAACGATTCGTTAACTGCATGCATCCACAACATTCTTGAGCAACATTGCCCGAGTCATTGGTCCAACCCCGCCTGGCATTGGTGCCACCCAGGATGCAACGTTCATAACTGAAGGAGAGACATCACCAAGTAGGCCGGCATCTGTGCGTGAGATTCCAACATCGATAACAACGGCTCCAGGCTTAATCATCTCGGCAGTTAAAAAATGTGCCTTGCCTATTGCTGCAACGATAATGTCGGCGCTCTTTGTATGTCTAAGCAAATCCTTTGTCCCTGTATGAGTCAACGTCACAGTTGCATTTTCAGCTTTACGAGTTAGAAGCAATCCAAGTGGGCGACCAACAGTTAAACCCCTTCCAATGACAGTTACTTCGGCACCTTTTGTGCTGATTCCATAATGTGTAAGGAGTTCAACAATTCCATGTGGTGTACAGGGTAGTGGTGCATCATATCCCGACACTAAACGACCTAAATTCATAGGATGTAAACCATCGGCATCTTTTGATGAATCAATTGCCTCTAATACACGTTGTGTATTAACTCCATTAGGTAATGGCAGCTGCACAATATAGCCCGTGCATGCAGGTGATGCGTTGAGATCTTTGACCGCAGCCATGACATCGGCCTCAGTTGCATCGGCAGGTAGATCTACTCGGATTGAGTTAATTCCAACTTCATGACAGTCGCGGTGCTTTCCGCCAACATATGAGTGTGAACCTGGGTCATCGCCAACTAATACTGTGCCAAGTCCCGGAGTTATGCCGCGTGATTTAAGTTCGAGAACACGAACTGCAAGTTGGGATTTAATTGTGGCCGCTAACGCCTTGCCATCTAAAATCTGCGCGCTCATATGCGCCATCCTATTGCAGCCTTAGGCATGTGAGAAATGGCGGGTGCCAGTGAAAAACATGGCAACTCCAGCTGCTTGAGCGGCAGCAATTACCTCTTCATCACGCACGCTTCCGCCTGGTTGAACTACAGCGCGTACACCGGCATCGATTAAAATCTGTAAACCATCAGCAAAGGGAAAAAACGCATCACTTGCCGCAACTGATCCCTTAACGCGATCTCCTGCGCGCCTCACAGCTAAGCGGGCAGAATCCACACGATTTACTTGGCCCATACCGATCCCAACTGATGCAGCGTTGCTGCTTAATAAAATCGCATTACTTTTGACTGCGCGCACAGATCGCCAAGCAAATTCAAGCTCTTTCATAGTTGCTGCATCAACAGGTGTTCCGCTTACTTGTTTCCAATTAGTTGCACGGTCTCCTGGTGCATCGATCAGATCCATCTCCTGAAGTAAAACTCCACCAGATACAGGGCGCATCTCAACCCTAGAGATGTTTGGGAGATCACATTGAAGAATTCGAATCGATGGCTTTTTCGACAGTAATTCAATCGCTCCTGCCTCATATCGTGGCGCGATAACAACTTCTGTAAAGATTTCTGCTAACTGTGATGCCATAGCAAGACTAACCTCGCGGTTGGCTGCAACGACTCCCCCAAATGCCGATACTGGATCGCATTCATGTGCTTTTCTATAAGCATCTGCAATATCTGTAGCTGTTGCAATGCCACAGGGATTTGCATGTTTAATAATTGCAACACATGCGTCGGTGTGATCTAACGCTGCTCGCCATGCTGCATCGGCATCAGTGTAATTGTTAAATGACATCTCTTTGCCATGTAACTGAATAGCGTTAACTATTCCTACTGGGCCACCTGAATAAATAGCAGCGCCTTGGTGTGGATTCTCTCCATAGCGCAGTGCGTTTTCGCGCTGCCAGATTCGACCAAACCATTGCGGAAGCTCATCGCTCTCACCTAGCCATGTTGCAATGGTTAGATCGTATTCAGCCGTAGTTCTAAAGCCTTCTAGGGCTAACTGGCGGCGCTGGGCCAGAGTAAATCCACCCTCCTTGATCGCTGCAATTAAGCCGTCGTACTGGGATGGGCTGCTAATTACTGCAACTGAGCTGTGATTTTTTGCGCCACCACGCAGCATCGATGGCCCACCGATATCTATCTGCTCGATGCATTCGGCAAAGTCAGCCCCAGATGCGATTGTGGCAGCAAAGGGATATAAATTAATAATTACTAAATCAAAGGGCGCGATATCTAAATCGGCAATTGCCGCCATGTGTTGCGGGTTGGTTTGATCGGCCAAAATTCCTGAGTGCACCCGCGGATGTAGGGTCTTTACACGCCCACCCATAATCTCGGGAAATCCTGTGTATGTACTCACTTCAGTTACTGCTATGCCGGCTTTAGCTAATTGGGCAGCCGTTGATCCCGTTGAAAGGATTTCGATTCCTGCATCACTTAATACTGTGCCAATTTCGAGCAATCGTGTCTTGTCATAGACACTAATAAGTGCGCGACGCATAACTTTACGATCAGACATGACGCTCCAGAGTTGGAAGTATTAAAGCGATGGTCGCAACGATGAGACTGCGCTCCACTTTCTTAATTCTCTCATGAAGGCTTGCCTCATCATCACCGGCTAGGACTGGGACCTGCATCTGAGTAATGACTGGCCCTGTATCAACACCGGCATCTACCCAGTGCACCGTTGTTCCAGTAATACTCACTCCGGCGGCTAATGCATCTCGTACGGCATGGGCACCTGGAAAATCTGGCAATAGAGCTGGGTGGCTATTAATCGTTGGAAATCGATTGACGAAATCAGCGGGCAAGATTCGCATGAATCCTGCGCTCACAACTAAATCTGGTTTGTGTGCTCCAACTCGTTCAATGATCTGTGCATTCCACTGCTCGCGTGAGTTCTCAAGTGCGACAACTTCGCAGGAAATTCCAGCTAGACGGGCCCGATCTAAGACTGCCGCCTGTGCCTGATCACTTATCACTGCCACAATCTCAATATCGAGCTCTTCAGAATCGATGATTGACTGAGCAAGAGTTCCGGCCCCTGATGCCAGAATGACGATGCGATGAGGCATTAACGCCGTCCTACACGGGGAATATAAAGTACTAATGCGGCACCAATAGCTAATTCGATCGCAATACTAAGTGTGAACTTCCATGGTGAAACACCCATCGCCGACATTGCATCGGTGATCAACGCCCCACTACCTGCATATGCAACTGCGGCGATAATGAGCAGTGATGCAACAAGGGATTGAATGAGAACGCGCACATTAAATACAACTGTCCAGCTTGCTAAAAGTGCACCTGCAACAATTACTACGGGGATACCAAAGAGTGCAAGTAGCGAAGTGCCGGTTGGTAGTGCGCCAAGTAATGGAAATGCAGGAATAGCGTCTAAGTGAAAACTCAGAGGAGAGACAAGGGAGTCTGAGCCAATTGCAAAACCTGTACCCGAAAAGTATCCAAGTGTTGCGACAGCTGCATTTGGAATATAAAGAAGATTCAAGAGCAGAAGTAGAACTCCACCGAAGATTCCGGGCTCTAGGACTAGCGTTAGATTCTTAACCATTGAGAGATTGATCAGGAGTGAGATACCTAGAAGCACCGATGAAATACCGAGCAGCAGCGAAATAATGCGTGTGCTGTATAAAATCGCCTGCCCGAAAACTAATCTGCGACCAACCGTGGCTCCACTAATTAAAGTGATAGGTAGCAAGAAAACTGGAACCAAGTACCACATGGGTTTAACTGCAGTCGTTGAGCTAAAGAAGGCAAAGAGAGTACCTACGCCTGTGTACAGGAGTGCGAAGCACATGCGGGCAAGTGGCACTAGAGATGCATCACCATCGAGGCGATCGATCATGCGAGAGGTTCCGCTTCGAATAGCAAGGACTGGAACAACAATTGCACCCAGCGGTAGATACGAGAGAAGACCTGCGGCATTTGCCGGTGGTAGCGCAAGGGAGAATGGAATCTGATGTGCACCCAGCCAGATCCATAAGGCTGCACGCAGTGGATCACCCGTATTGCCCGTTGCACTACCTGCCGTTGCCCATGCGATAAGTGCGATGAAAGAGGTTGGTAATAAGACGAGTGCAACACTGCGCAGCACTTGGGTCAGTGTTACCCCAAGTATGCGCCCGAACATTCTCTTTATCGCCCTAAAATATCGCGCAATAACTGCGCGGTTTCACTTGGAGTTTGCCCGACTTTTACACCAGCGGCTTCAAGGGCATCTTTCTTTCCCTGCGCCGTTCCCGATGAGCCAGAGACGATTGCACCAGCATGGCCCATCGTTTTTCCTTCAGGTGCGGTAAAGCCTGCAACATAACCAACGACTGGCTTTGTTACGTACTCGGCGATAAAGGCGGCGGCACGCTCTTCGGCATCTCCACCAATTTCACCGATCATGACAATTGCAGTTGTATCTGGATCATCTTGAAATGCACGTAGGCAGTCAATGTGTGTTGTTCCAATTACTGGATCTCCACCGATGCCAACTGCAGTACTAAATCCAATATCGCGCAGCTCGTACATCATTTGATATGTGAGAGTGCCAGACTTTGAGACTAAACCAATTGGGCCAGCACCTGTGATATCTGCCGGAATGATTCCAACATTTGATTGTCCTGGGCTAATTAATCCTGGGCAGTTAGGGCCAATAATACGGGTGGTACCTTTGCTCACTGAGTATGCATAAAAACTTGCAGCATCATGAACTGGAATGCCTTCGGTTATAACAACCACTAGTGGCATTGCGGCATCGATCGCATCGATAACTGCCGCCTTTGCAAACTTTGGTGGAACGAAAACAACTGAAGTATTTGCACCCGTCGTACTCATTGCTTCGGCAACGGTATTAAAGACTGGAAGTTGATGGCCATCGATATCAACGACCTGACCGCCCTTGCCCGGGGTTACTCCGCCAACGACCTTTGTACCCGATGCCAACATGCGCCGTGTGTGCTTAGTACCCTCTGATCCCGTCATTCCTTGGACAATGACAACTGATTTTTCATTCAAAAAGATAGCCATTTACTTGGCCGCCAACTCTGCAGCACGATTTGCTGCTCCATCCATCGTGTCGACCTGTTCAATTAGTGGGTGTGCAGCTTTAGCTAAAATTGCACGTCCCTCAACAACGTTATTGCCATCTAAGCGCACAACAATGGGCTTGGTGGCTTTAGCGCCAAGGAGCTCGAGTGCCTGCACGATTCCAGTTGCAACCGCATCACATGATGTGATTCCTCCAAAGACATTTACAAAGACGCTCTTAACATCGCTATCACCGAGAATAATTGAGAGTCCATCGGCCATGATCTGCGCCGATGCACCGCCGCCAATATCTAAGAAGTTAGCTGGCAATACGCCGCCATGTTTTTTACCGGCGTAGGCAACGACATCGAGAGTGCTCATTACTAATCCAGCACCATTACCGATGATTCCGACTTGGCCATCTAGCTTGACGTAGTTTAAATCCTTCTCAGCCGCTGCCGCCTCTAGTGCATTTGTTGAAGCGTGATCAATAAGAGCTGCATGATCTGGTTGGCGAAACTGCGCATTATCATCAAGGGTAATCTTGCCATCGAGTGCAATAACTTTGCCATCTTTTGTCTTAACAAGAGGGTTAACCTCAACCAAGGTTGCATCCTCTGATTGGAAAACCTCCCAGAGCTTTAATAAAACCTCGGCAACTTGATCAGCCACATCTAGTGGAAAGTGTGCCGCAGCAACGATCTCTTTAGCCTTGATCGCACTAATTCCATCAACGGCAGATACTGCGATCTTGGCTAACTTTTCAGGGGCGGTACGTGCAACCTCTTCGATATCCATTCCGCCTGAAACCGATGCCATCACCAAAAATGTTCGGTTTGAGCGATCTAGAAGTATCGCTAAGTAGTACTCGGATTCAATCGGTGCAGCAGCTGCAATCATCACAGTGCGAACTTCGTGACCTTTGATATCCATTCCAAGAATTGCACTGGCTTTTTCGCGTGCATCTGCAGCGTTCTCGGCCAGCTTTACTCCGCCTGCCTTTCCGCGACCACCTACTTTTACTTGAGCCTTTACAACAACTTTTCCACCTATTGAAGTCGCTGCAGCTTCGGCCTCATCTGGCGTCGTTGCAATTGCTGCCGCCAAAACTGGCACGCCATGCTTTTCAAATAACTCTCGTGCCTGATATTCAAAGAGATCCACTGGTACTCCGACCCATGATTAGGAGGTAATCCTAGAGCTTCTCAACGGGGGCATAACGCAGCAGCAATCGCTTCTCACCATACTGGCCGAATTTAATCGTCGCCTCGGCCTTATCGCCCTCACCTGCTACCGAAACAACGGTCCCCAAACCAAATGTGTCATGTGACACACGCTCGCCAATATGAAGTTCGATTGCAGAGATCTTCTTGCCTGTAGCGCGAGGTGGTGGTGCAGTTGCAACTCTGGAACGTTTTATTAATGATGCAGATACTGAAGTTGATGAGTCATTGCGCCATTCAATTACATCCTCTGGAATCTCATCTAAGAAACGTGAGGGTGGATTGTAAGTAGGTGCACCCCATGTCGAGCGATACTGTGCACGTGAAATATATAAATACTTGCGGGCGCGAGTTAAGCCAACGTATGCCAGCCGGCGCTCTTCTTCAACCTCATCTTTTTCACCCAATGTGCGCGAATGCGGAAAGATGCCATCTTCCATTCCAGTTAAGAAGACCGTGGGGAACTCAAGACCTTTAGCCGTATGCAATGTCATCATCGTTACAACCCCACCATGATCTTCACCCTCTGGAATCTCATCGGCATCGGCGACTAATGAGACTTTCTCCAAAAAGCCTGCAAGTGATATCTCTTCATCCTCTATCAGCTCTTCAAAATCACGCTCTTCATACTCCATCGATACGGCAACAAGCTCTTTTAAGTTCTCTACTCTCACTTCATCTTGTGGATCAGTACTGTCAGCCAACTCTTTCAATAAACCTGACTGCTCGAGGGCTGCTTCAACAATAACTGAGGGGCGCGTCTTTGCTTCTACTAGTACATGGAGTGCACTCATCATCGATGTAAAATCTTGAATTGATTGCGCGGCCCGCGCTGGTAGTCCCGTTACTTCTGAGCAGCGAAGTAACCCTTGCCAAAAAGAGATTCCCTGCTCTTGTGCAAAGAGATCAACGTAATCTAAAGATGTATCACCAATACCGCGCTTTGGAACATTAATAACTCTGCGCAGGGATATCTCATCATCTAAGTTAGCTAGAACTCGCAGGTAAGCTAGCAAATCCTTAACCTCTCGGCGCTCATAAAAGCGCAGTCCACCAACGACCTTGTAGGGCAATGCACTACGCATAAAGACCTCTTCAAATACGCGTGACTGTGCATTAGTACGGTAAAAAATCGCGGTATCTCCTGGCTGTGACTTTTCATCCCGCTGTAGTTGGCGAATCTCATCGGCTATAAATCTCGCCTCATCATGTTCATTCTCGGCGACATAGCCTGTTAAAAGTGCGCCCGAGCCCGAATCGGTCCATAGGTTTTTCTCTTTGCGACTTACGTTCTTAGTTATTACTGCATTAGCGGCGCTGAGAATATTTTGAGTAGATCTATAGTTTTGCTCAAGTAACACTGTTGTTGCATTGGGGTAGTCGAGTTCGAACTGCAAGATATTGCGGATCGTCGCACCACGAAAGCCGTAAATAGATTGATCGGCATCTCCTACTACGCATAGTTCGGCCGGTGGCATGCCATCACTTTCACTGCCGACTAACTCTTTAACAAGGATGTACTGGGCATGATTTGTATCTTGATACTCATCTACTAAGACATGGCGAAAGCGGGATCTGAAACGTGCTTTTGCCTCAGGGAATCGTTGCAAAACTTCGACTGTCTTTAGAATTAAATCATCAAAGTCCATAGCATTTGCGCGCTGTAATCGTTGTTGATAGACGGTATAGATATCGGCTGTTACTTGCTCGAATTGATTACTGGCAGCGTTGACATAATCCTGTGGCCCCATTAATTCATTCTTTGCATTTGAAATCATCGCTTGAAACTGTCGAGCCGGATACCTCTTTGAATCTAAGTTGAGTTCTTTGGCAACAATCGTTATCAATCGCAGCGAATCGGCAGAGTCATAGATCGAAAATGAACTGCTATACCCCAATCGCATCGCCTCTTGTCGCAAGATGCGTACGCATGCTGAGTGAAATGTAGATACCCACATCGATTGTGCAACTGGTCCAACTAACTCACCAACGCGCGCCTTCATCTCCCCTGCAGCTTTATTTGTAAATGTAATTGCCAAAATTTGATATGGCGCAACGTGGCGAGCCGACATCAAATATGCAATACGGCGGGTTAGAACGCGGGTTTTACCTGAACCCGCCCCGGCTACGACTAATAAGGGACCTCCAGCATGTGCGACCGCTGCACTCTGTGCTGGATTGAGTTCTGATAGCAGATTCTCAGTACTCGTCATGTTGGCAAGTCTATTAGGCTACGCCGATGGAACCGATTGCCGATAGTGAGATCAAGCGAGTTTTGGTCATAAGTGCCCACCCTGATGATTCAGATTTTGGAGCATCGGGAACAATTGCCCAATGGGTTAAAAAAGGTATTGAGGTCGCCTATGTCTTTTGTACTAATGGCGACCAAGGTGGCGAAGAGTCAGGCTTTACTAAAGAGGAGATGCCAGCGATTCGACAGCGCGAACAGCGCGCAGCAGGAGCGGTAATCGGTGTTAGCGATATTACTTTCCTTAACTATATAGATGGAAACTTAGAGGCGACCCTTGGACTTCGCAAAGATATAGTGCGCCAGATTCGTATCTCGCAGCCCGATCGCATGGTCTGCCAAAGTCCTGAACGCAATTGGGATCGCATCGGTGCAAGTCATCCCGATCACTTAGCTGCCGGAGAATCTGCGATTCAAGCGGTATACCCCGATGCACGTAACCCATTTGCATTTACTGACCTGCTCGAAAAGGAAGGTCTACAACCTTGGCGCGTTAAAGAGGTTTGGGTGACTGCTTTTGCTAATCCCGATCACTTCGTAGACATCACAGATACCTTTGACCTAAAGATAAAGGCTTTACAAGCACATGCATCACAGACTTCACACAATGAGAACTTAGAAACGATGGTGCGCGAATGGGGTGAGCGCAATGCAGCTGCCGCTGGTTTTGCACAAGGTCGAATCGCTGAAGCCTTTAAGATTGTTAATACGAATTAACTAATACGTACCTTTGTCAGTGCAACTGTTGTATTAGGTGTGCCATCGGCGCCGCCACCTTTGACTCCAGCTTTAGCGATCCCTTGAACAATGTCTAAGCCCTTGGTTATCTTTCCCCAGATTGTGTAGTTAGGGCCAAGGGTCGTATCGGCAAAGACTAAGAAGAATTGGCTGCCATTAGTGCCAGGACCTGAGTTAGCCATGGCTACGGTGCCGGCTGGGTAGTTATTTAAAGCATTAGCTGGAAGGTTTTCATCGGGATAGGAAAATCCAGGCCCACCCCTACCTGTTGCAGTTGGATCTCCACACTGGAGAACATAAATACCTGCAGTTGTTAAGCGATGACAAAGCGAGCCATCAAAGTAACCAGCCTTTGCAAGGGTAGCCATCTCAGTAAGTGTCCATGGCGCTTTATTGCCTACCGTTGTAATAACAATTGTTCCGCAGTTGGTTGTAAGAGTAAATGTCTTAGGAAGTTTGGTTGAAGGTTTTTCTGCAGGCTTTACCTTCATTTCGGTATGTCCAACAGCCTTTGTAGAGGTGCACTTAACTTTTGTGGCAGCTTGTGCAGGTGTAAGACCAATTAATGAAATAGTTGCGATTACCGCAGCGGCAATGAGTTTCTTCATGTTTATTCCCATTCGATTGTTCCTGGTGGTTTACTGGTGATATCTAACACGACTCGATTGACTTCGCGCACCTCGTTGGTAATGCGTGTCGAGATTTTTTCAAGCACATCGTAGGGAACTCTCGACCAATCTGCAGTCATTGCATCTTCACTAGATACTGGGCGAAGTACTATTGGATGACCATATGTACGACCATCGCCCTGCACGCCGACACTTCGAACATCGGCTAATAAAACTACTGGGCACTGCCAGATATCGCGATCAAGACCGGCGGCTTTGAGTTCGAATCGGGCGATGGCATCGGCCTCGCGCAGAAGATCTAAGCGCTCCTGAGTAACTTCGCCAACGATACGAATTCCAAGGCCTGGACCTGGAAATGGTTGTCGCCAAACAATCTCTTCTGGCAGACCTAGCTCGAGACCAACATGGCGTACTTCATCTTTAAACAATGTACGTAGTGGTTCGACAAGCGAGAACTTCAAATCATCGGGCAGTCCACCAACGTTGTGATGAGATTTAATATTCGCCGTACCTGTACCACCACCAGATTCAACAACATCTGGATAGAGCGTGCCCTGTACTAAGAATTCCACCCCGCCACCGGATGCGATATCGCGCGCAGCCTTTTCAAATGCCCGGATAAATTCGCGGCCAATAATCTTGCGCTTTTCCTCTGGATCAGTAATCCCTTTGAGCGCGGATAAAAAAATCTCTTTAGCATCAACAACAACTAAGTTAACCCCGGTGCTAGTAACAAAGTCTCGCTCTACCTGCTCGGCCTCGCCTTTGCGCAGTAAGCCGTGATCGACAAAGACACAGGTTAATTGATCACCTACTGCACGTTGAATAATTGCGGCGGCAACGGCAGAGTCCACGCCGCCTGATAGACCACAGATCACACGCTTGTCGCCGATCACTGCCTTGGCATTAGCGGTTTCGGTTTCGACGATATTTGTTGTTGTCCATGTTGCATCACATCGAGCGATGTTAACCAGCCAGTTCTGCAATATCGCTTGGCCATGCTCTGAATGTAAAACCTCCGGATGAAACTGGACTCCAGCTATATCCCCACTTGCATTTTCAAATGCTGCAATCGGTGTATCGGTAGTGCTCGCACAGATTGAAAAACCCGCCGGTGCAGCTGTGACTGCATCTCCATGTGACATCCATGCCTTTTGTGCTACTGGTAACCCACTAAATAACTTTGATGAAGTGTGTGCTTTTACATCAGTGCGACCGAACTCTGATTTACCAGTCTGGCTTACCACTCCACCAAGGGCGGCAGCCATGAGTTGGAATCCGTAACAGATACCAAAAGTTGGAATTCCTAATTCAAATATCGCAGCATCAAAGCTAGGTGCATTATCGGCATAGACACTCGATGGTCCGCCCGAAAGAATAATCGCCGATGGATTCTTGGCACGTACTTGGGTCACAGTTATCGTCGAAGGAACGATTTCGCTAAAGACCTTGGCCTCTCGCACTCGTCGTGCAATCAACTGGGCATACTGGGCCCCAAAATCGACTACAAGTACGCCACGATCATTAGGCACGGTGAATAAGTACCTCTACGCGCTGGAACTCTTTAACATCTGAATAGCCACACGTCGCCATTGCTCGGCGCAGAGCACCAAATAGATTCATCGATCCATCAGATGTATGTGATGGCCCTAATAAAATCTCTTCTAGTGTGCCGACAGTGCCTACTGCAACGCGCTCTCCACGTGGCAATACCTGGTGGTGTGCCTCTGAGCCCCAGTGCCAACCAAGTCCAGGTGCCTGTGTTGCCTTTGCAAGAGGTGAGCCCATCATTACAGCATCTGCCCCACATGCGATTGCCTTTGCAATATCACCACTACGACCAACTGCACCATCGGCGATTACATGAACATAGCGCCCGCCGGACTCATCTAAATATTCGCGGCGTGCAGATGCGACCTCGGCAACTGCCGATGCCATGGGAACTTCGATTCCTAAAACTTTACGCGTTGTATGTGCCGCGCCGCCACCGAAGCCAACCAATACTCCTGCAGCACCTGCGCGCATTAAGTGCAGCGCAGCAGTTGCAGTTGCAACACCGCCAACAATGACAGGTACATCAAGCTCATAGATAAACTTCTTTAAATTCAACGCCTCAGTTTCAGCTGCAACATGTTCGGCACTTACCGTTGTTCCACGGATTACAAAGATATCTACACCGGCATCGATAACGGCCTTGTGTAGTTGGGCAGTGCGGGCCGGTGATAATGATGCAGCGACAGTTACACCGCCATCGCGGATCTGTTGGATTCGCGCTTTAATGAGCTCGGGCTTAATAGGTTCGGTATAGATCTCTTGCATGCGCTTAGTTGCATGTTTATCTGGCATCGATGCAATCTCACCTAGCGGTATACGTGGATCCTCATACCGTGTCCATAAACCCTCAAGATTTAAAACGCCCACGCCGCCCAAACGCCCGATTTCTATCGCAGTTTCAGGGGATACGACTGAGTCCATTGGCGCTGCCAACATGGGTAGATCAAATTTGTAGGCATCTATCTGCCATGAGGTCGAGACCTCTTCAGGATCGCGTGTACGACGGCTAGGCACAATTGCGATGTCATCAAAGGAGTAGGCACTTCTGGCACGCTTTCCGGGTGCTATTTCAATCTCGCTCATGAGCGGCCCTTCGCTTGGTAGTTAGGTGCATCGGCAACATGTGCAACATCGTGTGGGTGGCTCTCCTGCAGCCCCGCTCCAGTAATCTGAATTAAACGGCCCTCGCGGCGCAGTGTTTCAATATCAGGGGCTCCTGCATATCCCATTCCAGATCGAAGGCCACCAACTAATTGATGGACAACATCTTCAACGCTTCCACGGAAAGCGACTTTGCCCTCAATGCCCTCGGGTACAAGTTTATCTTCGGATAAAACATCGTCCTGCATGTAGCGATCCTTTGAATAGGATTTTTGCGCCCCTCGTGATTGCATCGCAGCTAATGAACCCATACCGCGATAGGCCTTGTACTTAACGCCATCAATCTCAACTAGCTCCCCCGGTGACTCTTGGCATCCTGCTAATAATGAACCGAGCATTACCGAGTTAGCACCGGCCACGATTGCTTTAACTATGTCACCTGAGTACTGCAATCCACCATCGGCGATTAATGGAATACCTGCCTTGTTACACGCCTTAGCCGCCTCCATGATTGCAGTAATCTGTGGAACACCGACACCTGCAACGATGCGAGTGGTACAAATTGATCCTGGACCAACGCCTACTTTGACGGCATCGGCGCCTGCATTAATCAATGCCTGTGCACCTGAACGTGTTGCAACATTGCCACCGATTATTTGGGTTGTTGGCGAAAACTTTTTAATCCGTGCAATTGCATCAAGGACTGCGCGGTGATGTCCGTGGGCTGTATCAACGACGACGACATCAACACCGGCCTCAATCAGGGCCTGGGCTCGAGCAAAGCCATCATCTCCAACACCGACTGCCGCCCCTGCAAGGCCAACGTTTTTTACTAATTTAACGTGTGTGACTTGATCTGCGATTGGCAGGTTACGGTGAATGACTCCGATTCCCCCAGCCTTAGCCATTGCAATTGCCATCTCAGATTCAGTGACCGTATCCATCGCCGATGAGATCAACGGAATCGCGATTGAAATCGTACGAGTTAACTGGGTTCTTGTATCGACCTCTGAAGGCACTACATCTGAGGCATCGGGAAGTAGGAGGACATCGTCGTATGTCAGGCCAAGCATCGCGACTTTATCGTTCTCGCTCATTCGCCCTCCCTAATCCGTGAAGGTGGGCAGTCTATCGGGGCTTTAGAGCCCGACTGCACGCTCGATTTCAAGGCAGGCCTGCGTAATATCATCAACAATGGCAACGCCGCTGCACTCTTTGCGATCCCAACCAGGTCCACCCAAAACTATTCGCGGAGCTGGCCGCACAGTTGGTAACTCTCGGAAAAACTCAGGCAGAGCATTTTCTTTCAACTGAGCCCACAAAAAAACTGCGGGAGGTGCAGATTTCTTTACCACTGCTGCGATAGCCTCTAGCGGTGTCAGCGATCCTAAGAAATATGTCTCTATTCTTCGCTCAGCAAGTGCTGCAGCTAAGGCATGTAAGGGCAGCGAGTGAAGCTCGGCCCCAACTGCAGCTAAAAGAACAGGGCGAGAGTTAAGTGGTTGCTTAACCACTTTAACGCAATCGCGGAGAATTCGTATAAGAACTTCAGTGAGAAGATGCTCTACATCAACTCCCTTACCGGTCTCTTGCCAGTGATTTCCAACTAAAAAGAGCAGTGGGCTCATGACTTGCGACCACGTGGAGTCGACTCCATATTGAGCTAAATCCTTGTAGATCTCATTTTCAATAAAAACCTTATCGAAATCACATGCAGCTTTATACAATGCCTTCACTAATTCTTCGCGTGAGGCGGGCTCGTAGTTAATCTTTTCAATTTTTAATAAACCTTTATGGCTGATAGCTACTTCTGCCGCCTCATTTGGAGCCACTCCCGTTGCAATAAGTCGACGCATCATCATTAACCTGGCCACATCTGATGGGGAGTACCGTCGATGTGATCCAGCCTCATGGCCCGATGCTCCAAGGCCATAGCGGCGATCCCACGTACGCAGAGTAGAAGGGGCAAGCCCAAGAAGACGGGCAGCGGCCGCTACGCTCAGATGCTCCTCGGCTATCGCCATGTGCCTATCGTTGCGTTAAGTGGGCTAACTCACCACCCCAAACACGCTCAGATTGAGGCTCATACCCCGCGATACTTGAACAACCTATGAAGCGGTTGTACTGTGGGGATATGGCCGAACTATCACGACTACCCCGCCCCGTTGCAGATGAATGGGAGTGGCAGTATCAAGGTGCCTGCCGTGACCTACCGGCCGAGATGTTTTTTCATCCAGATGGAGAGCGGGGACCGCGTCGGCGCAACCGCGAAAATACTGCCAAAGCCATCTGTGCAACATGTCCAGTAATGCTGGCCTGTCGTGCACATTCACTTGCAGTTCAAGAGCCCTATGGAATCTGGGGCGGATTATCTGAAGATGATCGCTTGTCAATAATTACTCGAAATGAAGATCCAGATATTTCACATGCATCATAAGTTTTAACTCTCCTCCTGAGTTAAGAGGTAAAAAAAGAACCCCTGCAGAGAAAACTGCAGGGGTTATTTTTTTACTTTTTATCAGTGTGCATGACCGCCAGGGCCATGAGAGTGTCCGCTACCACCTGCATCTGCCGGTGCATCTGCTGGACGCTCGAAGACAACTGCCTCGGTAGTAATAAACATTGCAGCAATTGATGCAGCATTTGCAAGTGCAGAACGAGTTACCTTAACTGGATCGATGACGCCATCTTTTGCAAGATCGCCATAAACATCAGTTGCAGCATTAAAGCCTTCGTTATCTTTCATCGCACGAACTTTTGCAACTACTACGTAGCCTTCAAGTCCAGCATTTTCTGCGATCCAACGAAGTGGCTCATCGCAGGCTTTGCGAACTAAGCGAACTCCAACTGCCTTATCGCCAGTGAATCCAAGATCACCCTCTAGAACATTGGCTGCATGCACAAGTGCTGCGCCTCCGCCTACGACGATTCCCTCTTCAACAGCTGCACGCGTTGCAGAGATTGCATCTTCTAAACGGTGCTTCTTCTCATTGAGTTCGACCTCAGTGTGTGCACCAACTTTGATGACGCAGACTCCACCAGCAAGCTTTGCTACACGCTCTTGCAACTTCTCTTTATCCCATGAGGAGTCAGAGTTTTCAATCTCTTTGCGCAGCTCATTGACTCGGCCGGCAACTGCCGCCTTATCTCCTGCGCCTTCGATGATTGTTGTTGCATCCTTTGAGACCACGATGCGGCGAGCGCGACCGAGATCTTCTAATGTTGCAGCATCTAACTTCATGCCAACCTCTGCTGAAATAACCTGTCCGCCGGTCAGCGTTGCAATATCTTGCAACATCGCCTTGCGACGATCGCCAAAGCCAGGTGCCTTAACGGCAACTGAGGCAAAGACTCCGCGCATGCGGTTAACAACCAATGTAGAAAGGGCTTCACCCTCAATATCATCGGCGATTATTAATAGCGGCTTTGATGAGGCAGAAACCTTTTCAAGGATTGGAAGTAGGTCAGCTAAGGCAGAAATCTTTCCAGCCGAGATAAGCACGTATGCATCCTCAAGGATAGATTCCATGCGATCTTGATCGGTTACGAAGTATGGAGAGATGTAGCCCTTATCGAACTGCATTCCCTCAGTGAACTCAAGATCTAGCCCTGTAGTTGATGCCTCTTCCACAGTAATGACGCCATCTTTGCCGACTCTCTCAAAAGCCTCTGAGATTAAATCTCCAATTGCGCGATCTTGGGCTGAGATAGTTGCAACATCTGCAATCTGTGCCTTGCCACTTACTGGAGTTGCCTGAGCGCTAAGTTTTTCAGAGACTGCAGCAACTGCAGCTTCGATTCCAGCTTTAATATCCATTGGCTGTGCGCCAGCGGCTAAGTTGCGGATTCCCTCTTTAACCATAGCTTGAGCAAGAACTGTCGCAGTCGTTGTTCCATCGCCTGCAACATCATTAGTCTTAGTTGCAACCTCTTTAACTAACTGAGCTCCCATGTTTTCAACGGGGTCAGAGAGTTCAATCTCTTTAGCAATTGTCACACCATCATTT
>WLHF01000015.1 GCA_009702835.1 Actinomycetota bacterium | reverse complement strand
AAGCAGGCCGAGGCTTATCGTTCAGTCTCATTGCTACTTCGCCGCCCACCAGGCCGCGAGGCATACCCAGGAGATGTTTTCTACTTGCACTCACGCCTATTAGAGCGTTGTGCAAAGCTCTCCGATGAACTCGGCGGCGGTTCAATGACTGGTCTGCCAATCATTGAGACTAAGGGAAATGACGTCTCTGCATTTATTCCAACAAATGTTATTTCAATTACCGATGGACAGTGCTTCCTTGAAACAGATTTATTTAACGCAGGTGTTCGCCCAGCGATCAACGTAGGCGTCTCTGTTTCTCGCGTGGGTGGTTCAGCACAGACTAAGGCGATGAAGAAGATCGCCGGACGTCTGCGTCTTGACCTTGCACAGTTCCGCGAGCTCGAAGCCTTCGCAGCCTTTGGCTCAGATTTAGATGCCGCCTCTAAGGCACAACTTGAGCGTGGTGCTCGTATGGTTGAACTTTTGAAGCAGGGTCAGTACTCACCATATTCACTCGAGCGTCAGATTGTTTCAATCTGGGCCGGTACATCAGGGGCACTAGATGATGTTGCGGTGGCCGATATTCGTCGCTTTGAATCAGAGCTTCTGGATTACATTGGACGCGAACGCAAAGCAATCTTCGATGTAATCTCAGAAACCAAGCTATTAGAAGATGACACCGTTGCTTCAATGGTCGAAGCGGTAGCCTCATTTAAGACGCGCTTTATTCCAACTATTGCCGTTGTCGTCAAAGATGCTCCAGTTGAAGCACTTACAGGCGAAGGTTCAGAGCAGATTACAAAGCACGTCCCACCGGCGGTGAAGAAGTAAACCATGGGTGCCCAACTCCGCATTTATCGCAGACGCATGCGATCCGTAAAAGCGACTAAAAAGATCACGAAAGCCATGGAGTTAATCTCTGCCTCTCGTATCGTTAAAGCGCAGCAGCGGGTTACAGCATCGACTCCATATGCTAATGAGTTGACCCGTGCGGTTTCTGCAGTTGCTACATACTCATCTACTAACCACCCACTAACAACACCATCGACAAATCCAATTCGCGCCGCGATTTTGATTATCTCTGCCGACCGTGGCATGGCTGGTGCTTATTCAAACAATGCAATCAAAGAGGGTGAACAACTAGCAGCTGCACTTAAGAAACGTGGCTTAGATACAACCTCTTATCTAGTTGGACGCAAGGCAGTTAACTACTATCGCTTCCGCAATCGTGCGATCGCGGGGCAGTGGACTGGTTTTTCAGATAATCCAACCTATGAAAATGCTAAAGAGGTTGCCGATGCGCTCATGATCGCATTTTTAGCCGATGCTCAGAGCGACATTGCTGGAGTAGACGAGATTCATATAGTTTTCACTCAGTTTGAATCCATGATGACGCAAAACGCACAGGCCAAACGCATGTTGCCCCTTGAAGTCGTTGAGTCAGATGCACCAGTTCCAACTGGCTTACTACCGATGTATGAATTCGAACCAAGTGGGGAAAAAGTGCTCAATGCACTTCTTCCGCGTTACATTGAGGCTCGAGTATTTAATGCAATGTTGCAATCAGCGGCCTCTGAGCATGCTGCGCGCCGACGTGCAATGAAGTCAGCAACTGACAATGCTGATGAGCTCATCAAGTCACTTACACGACTTGCGAACGCGGCCCGTCAGGCCGAAATTACCCAAGAAATCAGTGAAATCGTTGGCGGCGCAGACGCGTTGGCCTCAGCTAGTGCAGGGAGTGAATGATGTCAGTTGAGACAAACAGTAAAGGTCGCGTAGCGCGAGTAATTGGACCGGTTGTGGATATTGAATTCCCTGCCGATGCGATGCCCGCAATCTTCAACGCGCTCAAAGCAGATGTGACGATGAGCGGTGAGACGCGCACGTTGACGTTAGAAGTTGCCCTCCATATCGGCGATAACTTAGTCCGTGCTATCTCTATGCAACCAACTGATGGAATGGTTCGTGGAACTCCCGTAACCGATTCAGGTGCTGCAATCTCAGTGCCAGTAGGAGATGTTACAAAGGGGCACGTATTCAATACCCTTGGTGAGTCACTCGATGTGCCAACATCATCATTAGATATTAAAGAGCGCTGGCCAATTCACCGTAACGCTCCCTCATTTGACCAGTTAGAGTCAAAGACTGAGATGTTTGAGACTGGAATTAAAGTTATCGACCTCTTAACACCATATGTAAAGGGTGGAAAGATCGGTCTATTCGGCGGCGCAGGTGTTGGTAAGACAGTTTTGATCCAAGAGATGATTTATCGTGTAGCTGAAAACTTCGGTGGAGTATCTGTGTTCGCCGGTGTTGGAGAGCGTACACGTGAAGGTAACGACCTGTTCCTTGAAATGACAGAGACCGGCGTTATCAATAAGACGGCCTTAGTCTTTGGTCAGATGGATGAACCACCTGGTACGCGTCTTCGCGTTGCACTTTCAGCGCTCACAATGGCCGAGTATTTCCGTGACGTTCAAAAGCAAGATGTACTTTTGTTCATCGATAATATCTTCCGCTTTACACAGGCAGGCTCTGAGGTATCAACGCTTCTTGGCCGTATGCCATCTGCCGTGGGTTATCAGCCAACATTGGCCGATGAGATGGGCCAGTTGCAGGAGCGTATTACTTCTACACGCGGTCACTCGATTACGTCTATGCAGGCGATCTATGTTCCAGCCGATGACATTACCGACCCAGCCCCACATACAACTTTTGCGCACTTAGATGCGACAACAGTTCTCTCTCGCCCGATTTCAGAGCTTGGAATCTACCCTGCAGTGGATCCGCTGGATTCATCCTCTCGTATTCTCGATCCGCGCTATATCGGTGAGCACCACTTCCGTGTTGCTAACCGCATCAAGCAGATCTTGCAGCGCTACAAAGATCTACAGGACATCATCGCCATTCTTGGTATCGATGAGCTATCTGAAGATGATCGTATTTTGGTTGGTCGTGCTCGTCGTATTCAGCGCTTCTTGTCACAAAATACTTTCGTTGCCAAGGTCTTTACGGGCCTCGATGGCTCATTCGTGCCAGTCACTGAAACTATTGCAGCATTTGAAGCACTTGCCGATGGAAAGTACGACCACATTCCAGAGCAGGCATTCTTTATGTGTGGTGGTTTAGATGATGTAGAACGAAGAGCTGCTGAAATCGCAGCTAGCGTTGGAAAGTAATTAGAACAATGGCACTTAACGTCGAATTAGTTTCGCCAACGCAGCGCGTGTGGTCGGGGGAGGCAACCTCAGTCTCTGCACGCACAATAGATGGTGATCTTGGAATTTTAACTGGGCACACTTCACTCTTTGGCGTACTAGTTGACGGCGTTGTAAGCATTACATCTGTTGATGGAAGCACCACTGACTTTAACGTCAGTGGTGGCTTCTTATCAGTATCAAATAATCGTGTTTCGATTCTTACTGAAACAGTTGCTAATTAATCTACTTTAAGTGGTGCTCAGTTTCGATAACACGAACCGTCTTGGACTGACCGCGCATCACAATTGATTGACTAATAGCTCCAAAACTTGTGTAACGAATACCCCTAATTAACTCACCATCTGTAATTCCAGTTGCTGCTAAGAAAACATCTTCAGAGTTCACTAGATCTTTCGTGTACAAAATCGCACCGGATCCTTTGCCATCAATATGCAACTGGCCTTGGATCGCCCCACCTAAGCAGATCATCGCTGCGGCGGTAATGACGCCTTCAGGGGTGCCACCGATGCCCATCAATAAGTCGATTCCAGTATTTGGACGGGCAGTTTCAATCGCCGCTGCAACATCACCATCTTGAATTAAACGAATACGTGCACCGGCTGCGCGAATTTCGCGAATCAACTCTTCGTGACGTGGGCGATTTAATACAACGACGGTGACATCACTAATCGCTAGTTTTTTAGCCTTTGCAACTGCCTTAATATTATCGGCCGTGCTTGCACTGATATCAATAACATGGGCAGCCTCTGGGCCAGTCACCAGTTTGTTCATATAAAAAGAGGTCTTTGGATCAAACATTGTGCCCCGTGGAGAAAGCGCTATAACTGAGATTGCACCATTCATTCCATTTGCGGTCAGTGATGTGCCATCGATCGGATCTACTGCAACATCACATGATGGACCTTGTTGATTACCAACATGCTCACCGTTATGCAGCATAGGGGCTTGATCCTTCTCGCCCTCTCCGATAACAACAACGCCTGCCATGTCGACGGTATTAATCATTTCGCGCATCGCCTCAACTGCCGCTTTATCAGCGAGGTTTTTCTCACCTCTACCAACCCATGGCGCAGCTGCGATTGCAGCGGTCTCAGTAACACGGATCAACTCCAACGCTAAGTTGCGATCTGGAATTGGTGACATTATTCGCGGCTCACTTTTGCTCCGAGGGACACTAACTGCTGTGCAAAGTTGGGATAGCCACGATCAACATGAAAAGCCTGATCAATTGTGGTTTCACCTTCGCTGACAAGGGCTGCCAAGATTAATCCAGCACCAGCGCGAATATCTGTCGCCTCTACCGGGGCACTTGAGAGTTCGGGTATGCCATCGATGGATGCGTGATGGCCATCGACTGATATTTGGGCACCGAGGCGTATGAGTTCGTTAACAAACATAAATCGTGATTCAAATACATTTTCAGTCACTAATGAGTGTCCATCGGCGATTGAGTTAAGAGCTATAACCATCGGTAGTAAATCAGTTGGAAAACCAGGATAGGGAAGTGTTGCAACATCTATGGCTTGTGGCCGCGAATCCATACGGACACGAACTCCATCGACTGTAGTTGTGATGATTGCACCGGCACTGGCTAATTTTTCGAGAGGCAGTTCGAGATCTTGTGCACGTGCTCCATGGATTGTGATGTCACCTTTAGTCATTGCAGCGGCAAATGCCCATGTCCCGGTGATAATGCGATCTGGAATCGTTGCATGTGTTGTGGGATTGAGCTTTTCAACACCAGTAATAGTAATGAGGGGAGTACCAAGACCTTGAATCTGTGCACCCATTGATACGAGAAACTCTCCGAGATCAACGACATCGGGCTCGCGTGCGGCGTTATCAATAGTTGTTACACCTTTAGCTAAAACCGCAGCTGTCATGATATTTTCAGTTGCACCGACGCTTGGAAAATCTAATTCAACTATCGCTCCGACTAATCCAGTTGGCGCTTCGGCAATAACATAGCCGTGTTCGATATGTGCTTTAGCGCCAAGCGTCTCCAATCCCTTGATATGAAAATCCAACCCGCGTGAACCGATTGCATCCCCGCCAGGTAGAGCAACTTCAGCCTTACCAAGACGTGCAACTAGTGGACCTAAAACATTGATTGAGGCACGCATCTTTCGAACGAGATCATAATCAGCGCGATGACCAGGCAATGTAGGCACATCAATCGTGACACTATCTTTGACATGCACAACGGTGCAGCCTAAACGCGTTAATAAATCAGACATGATGTCTACATCGGCGATTTCAGGAACGTTAGTAATAGTTGTTTTGCCGGCCGCCAAAAGCGATGCCGCCATGAGTTTGAGAACTGAGTTTTTGGCACCTGTAACGATGACTTCTCCGCGCAGATGGGCACCGCCGCTGACTCGGAAACGATCCAGAGATGCCATGGCCGCAGTCTACTTATAGGCTAAGGGCATGGTTAATTTAACGCGTATTTACACCAAGACCGGCGATGACGGCACGACATCTCTTGGAGACATGAGCCGCACCTCTAAGAATGATCCGCGCCTTGAGGCATATGCCACAGTAGATGAAGCAAACTCCTCTATCGGCGTAGTGCTTGCAACCAATGAGTTGAGTGCAGATGTACATGCTCTATTAGTGCGGATTCAAAATGATTTATTTGATGTAGGTGCTGATTTATGTACACCCGTGGTCGATGCACCAGCTTTTGAGCCACTTCGTGTTCTTGAGTCTCAGGTTACTTATTTAGAAGAGCAGATCGATAAATACAACGGTGATCTTGAATCTCTACGCTCCTTTGTTCTGCCATCTGGCACGCCTGCTGCGGCTCATTTGCATGTTGCTCGAACCGTAGTGCGCCGCGCAGAGCGATGCACATGGGCTGCAATCCATGCATTTGGTGGTGGAGTCAGTCCAGTGACTGCAAAATATTTGAATCGCTGTTCAGATCTTCTCTTTGTTTTAGCCCGTCATGCAAATAAAGAGATTGGTGATCAGTTATGGGTACCAGGGGCTAATCGCTAGTTATTTATTGGGGTATACGCTGATGAAGGAGTGTTATCACCCACTGGATCGTGGTGGCAATTAGCCGATATCTCGGTAACAATATGTTTAAGCGCAAGTAGCTCTTGGCTAATAAGTAAAACCGTTGTTATCGCTCGAGGCGCACTTGCTTTAACCACCGTCCGGATAGTTCCAAAGCTGCGAAGAGTTTTATCATCGGCCGATGTCTCACCCACAAGCTTTGCATTGACTTCCCACCATGTGCAGCCATTCAGTGATGCGATCTGAACCGCTCCGCACGAATACTTTTCACAGATCCGCACACCATCTACAAGCTGAGCTAATTGGGCGGTCAATACCTTGCTACTTGAAGCCGTGCCGATTAACTCTTTGGCAGTTGGAATCTTTGCATAGACCTCACCATTGGATTTAAATCCAACTGGTGGCCACTTTGGCGATGGGGAGGGAGATAGTGTCTTCTTCGCCCTTTTCTTAGCAGTTACCTTCTTTTTAATAACCGCCTTCTTGGTAGCCGTTGCCTTAGCTGTGGGCGTAGCCGTTGCCTTAGCTGTGGGCGATGGAGTTTTCGTCGCGGCATCTGCACG
Source organism: Actinomycetota bacterium (assembly GCA_009702835.1). Classification (GTDB taxonomy): domain Bacteria; phylum Actinomycetota; class Actinomycetes; order Nanopelagicales; family Nanopelagicaceae; genus Planktophila. Next base: position 14,561 of record WLHF01000015.1, on the reverse strand, counting down.
TGGTGAGATAAAAAGCGCGGCTATCACTAGTACTACTAAGGGTTTAATCACGGTCCCACTTAAATTTGCGCACAGAAAAGAAGATACCAATAACTAACCAGACGATAAGAATGGTGAAGGTGCGTCCATTTTCCCAGGATTTGGCGACCTCTTGTCCTGCAAATGAATCTGGTAAAAATACTGAGCGCATTCCTTGCGTAAGCCATTTGAGGGGAAATATCGCTGCAATCTGCTGCATCCACGGCGGTAGTTGAGTAAAGATTAAAAAGACGCCACTGAAGAACTGTAAAATGATAACGATGGGCGATACAACGGCAGATGCGCCGCGCCCGCTCTTTGGAACTATTGAAAATGCGATACCGAGCGAAGTTGAACATGCGCTACCAAGTAAGAGCAACCAGGTAAAAGTAATCCATTTATTGATATCAGTCGGAATCTCGAGCCCGAAAAAGATTAAACCAAATCCTAGAAGCATGAGGATCTGTATCACCATACTGACAGAGACTAAAATCGCTTTCCCAATAAAATAACTAGAGGCTGGCATCGGTGTACCACGCAGACGTTTGAGGGCACCAAAGTCACGCTCGAGTGGAATAGTGATAGCTAGTGCCTGAAAGCCGGTGTTTACAAGGCCCGATGCAATCATTCCTGCTACAAAGTACTGCGAAAAAGTTACACCTGGTGCGATGGTGTCTTTAAATACTGAGCCAAAGATTATGAGCAAGATAACGGGAAATAAAAGTGTGAAGACAACTGATTCGCGTTGGCGCGCGAATTGACGGATCTCTAAGCCGCCCCGGCGTATGCCAAGTGTTATGGCGTTCGGAATCTTATTCACGAGAAATACCGATCATTGTGAGATAAATATCTTCTAGCGATGGCCGAGTAACGGTGAGCTCTGGGATCTCTCCATCAAATTGTGCAGTAAGTTTTTTGACTAATGAAGTTGGATTATCCGTTGCCTCTGACTTCATGGCATCTCCATCGCGCCACGTCACTAAGGCCTGCGCCGTGCTGCGCCCGCCGAGCTCAGCCGGTGTCGATATTTCGATTATCTGGCCATTGTTAATGACGCCAACACGATCGGCCAAGGCTTCAGCCTCATCCAAGTAGTGAGTGGTCAAGAGAATTGTTGTGCCATTGCCGCGAAGTTTTTCAATGAGTGCCCAAAAACTCCGGCGCGCCTCGGGGTCAAAGCCAGTCGTAGGCTCATCGAGGAATAAGAGTTCAGGATTGCCAATAATTCCAAGGGCCACATCCAAGCGTCTGCGCTGTCCTCCCGATAGCTTTCGAATAAGTGAGCTGGCTTTTTCATCAAGACCAACAGAGTTAATTACCTCTTCGACGTTGCGGGGGTTGGAGTAATAGCCACTGAAGTGATCGATAGTTTCAAAGACTGTTAAGTCACCAGAGTCTGAAGTCGATTGCAGAACAATGCCGATACGATTTCGCCATTCACGCCCAGCACGGCCCTCGTTATGGGGATCGAAACCCAAGACCCGTACATCTCCACTATCGCGCCTGCGAAAGCCCTCAAGGATTTCTACCGTGGTCGTCTTCCCTGCACCATTGGGTCCAAGTAGGGCAAAGATTTCACCCGTTGCAATACTTAGATCAATGCCACGAACTGCATGAACCTGACCATAGCTTTTTCTTAAGCCAGTGACCTCAATAGCGTTCATATGGCGATACTACTATGCGAAAATAGCGCCATGAGTCCGCGCCGAAACTACCCCAAGAACAAGCGGCCAAACTCTGATGATCGCGATATCGCGGCATCAAATCAAACATTTGAAGAACATAGCGAGGGCCTTTACACGGTCCGCAAATTAACTGGCTCAGCATCTAATAAACCATATCGCTGTCCAGGATGTGATCAGATGATTCCGCTTGCAACCCCGCACATAGTTGCATGGCTAGAAGATGATGAAGAGAGCCGCCGACATTGGCACAGTGCATGTTGGGCCAAGAAAGATAAGCGCCGGCCTAATACCGAACGAACACGCAATGCACCGCGATATTAAAACTCTCTATTTTTAACCTAGCCGGCCTTTAAGTAATTTAGTTAATTTAATTACTAATCTGTCATCTTGTGGTCGTCGTTTAAAGCTTAAGAAATGTAGCGGTAAATAGAAGCGTGTGCGCACAACGGTACGCGCAAATGTGTACTCCAGCAGTCCTTCAGGGCCATGCACTCGGCCAGAGCCGCTATCTTTCACACCACCAAAGGGCACCGATGCGATTGCCGCAAAAGAAAAAGTTGAGTTGATTGCGACCATCCCACACTGTAGTTGTGATGCGATCTTCTTTCCTTTTCGCTTAGACCAGACACTTGCTCCAAGTCCATAGGCAGATGCATTCGATAGTTCAACCGCTTCACGCATTGTGGCAACACGGTTAATAATAATTACTGGCCCAAAAGTTTCTACCCGCATTGCAGTTGAATCTTCGGGTACATCAATGAGAATCACTGGTTGCACAAAGGGCGCCTTGACTGATTGTGGACCGCCGAAGACGCATGTGCCACCATCGGCGATTGCGGCTTTTATATGGGATTGAATAACTTTAATCTGCGAAGGCATAGTTGCCGGTCCATAGTTTCCATCTCCTAATGCGCCTGCATGAATCGTTGGCGCAAGCTCTATCGCACGGGCAATAAATTCATCGGCTACTTTTTCATCGACATAAACGCGCTCTGCAGCAATGCACGATTGACCAGCATTAGCCATTGCAGACCACATCGTTGAATCCACTGCACGTTTAATATCGGCATCGGCAGCGACAATTACAGGATCTTTACCACCGCATTCAAGGACTATTGGAACCATCACACTTGCACATTGTGCCGCGACTAATTTTGCCGTCCGAGTCGAGCCGGTAAATGAAATCTTATCGACACCACTTAGGCAAAGACTGGAACCGGTTTCACCCAAACCAGTAATTGTTGTAAAAATATCGGCAAAAGGTGCAACTTCATTAAATGTCTCTTCAAGCCACATGCCAACACCAGGGGTGTATTCACTGGGTTTAAAGACAACGGTATTACCGGCGGCCAATGCATATGAAATAGAACCAGAGGGGGTAAAGAGTGGATAGTTCCATGGTCCAATCACACCGATGACACCTAACGGTGAGCGCTCAACAGTGGCCGACATGTTGGCCATTAATAATCCAGGGCGACGAAAAGATGTTCGCATAATCGATTCGGCATGGCGCGCAGCCCAACCAATATGACTCACGGCAATACTGACTTCAAGTTTTGCATCACTTAGCGGCTTACCAGTTTCGATACTAATTAAATCGGCAATCTGATCGATACGGTTAATGATGAGCGAGCTCCACGCCAGCAAAATCCGTTTGCGTCCACTAAAACCCAACCCCTGCCACTGCGCAGTTGCTAGACGGGCATGTGCCACTACATCGGCGACTTCACTCTTACTCATAATTGGATATGTGCCGACTACCTCTTCGGTTGCAGGGTTGTGCGAATTAAATGAGGGCCTACGTTTAGTTGCCATGGTTAGAAGCGTAGTCGTGTGTCGATACAATTTGAAGCATGCATGAGATTGTCAGACCCAGCACAACCTTGCCAGCATTGCGTACGCCATTTCATGTTATTACTAGCGATGGCATAGATCTTATTGGTGAAGTCGCTGCACCACTTGGGGTGAGCCGTGGGGCGATCCTGACTCTGCATCCATTACCAACGGCCGGTGGAATGATGGATAGCCATATATTTAAAAAGGCATCCAACAGACTCCCTGCGATGGCTGGAATCACTGTTGTTCGCTTTAACTCGCGAGGTACAACTAGTGAGGCCGGTAGCAGTACGGGTGCCTTTGATAACGGCAATGCCGAGGCTTTAGATGTAGAGGCGATGCTCACATACTGCTTTGACACCCTCGAACTTAAGAACGTATGGGTTGTGGGCTGGTCATTTGGAACGGACTTAGCACTGCGCCATGCAAAAGATGCACGACATAAGGGTTTGATTTTACTGAGCCCACCCCTTCGAACTACCAACGAAGCAGAGCTGATGTATTGGAATAGTGATCCTCGCCCTATTACAGCCCTTGTTCCAGAGTTTGATGATTATTTAAAGCCAGATGAAGCACGCATACGTTTTGCAATTGTTCCTACATTAAAGATTGTGGCAGTTGAAGGCGCAAAGCATTTATGGGTAGGAGAACCATTTGTTCACCAGGTTTTATCTCAGATTAATTCGATTGTGACTGGAGATTTAGCCGAGCTTCCACTGGAGATTTAAGAGGCTTGAGCCCGTGGAATAACTACCTCGTCCAGAATCAAAATAATTGCGGCAGCTACTGGTACGGCCAATAATCCGCCAACTAAACCTAGCAGTGAAGAGCCAATGAGGGCTGCAATAATAGTTACCGCTCCCGGCACCGACATTGTTTTCTTCATGATGCGCGGAGTCACAACGTAGTTTTCAACCTGGACATACACCACATAGGCAACAAAGGCGATGAGACCAATAAGAACTGATTGTGTGAGTGCGATAGCTGTAACAATTGAACAGCCAATAAAGTGTCCAACTAAGGGAATAAGCCCGCAGACAAGAATTATCATGGCAATCGCAATTGGTGATGGTAAGCCTAAGGTAAGTGAGAGCAAGAGCACGAAGATAGATGCCATGATCGCGATGATGATCTGACTACCAACGAATGAGCCAACACGCCCGATTATCGCCTGCGTTAAACGACCAACACGCTCCCGGCGGGTAGCTGGAACTAGTGAGAGCCCAAGGTTCACGGCTTGTGGCAGTGAGGTAATGAAGTAGAGAGTTAAAACTAAAACCGTTAAAAATGAGAAAAAGCCTGAGAGTATTGATTTACCGACCCCCAGAACTCCGCCGAATGTTGAAATCAATAGCGTGCCATTTGAGGTTACTGATTTCAATTTGGCTTGCAATGTATCGATAATTCCATATTGATCATTGAGTTTACTAATCACTTGATTATTAGTTAAATCATTGAGCAGTTGTGGCGCCTTATTGATAAGTTGTGTTCCCTGAGATACAACAGGGGGTGCAACTACTAATGCAAAGAAGATTACAAAAGCAATAACCGATGTGAAAATAATAGCAACGGCCGTCGCCCTAGATAGATTCTTACGACGCAGCGCTTCAACTGCAGGATTGAGGCCCATTGCTAGAAATAATGCAATAAGAATGAGAACAAAGATCTGGCTTACGCTGGCTAGTGCACGCATTAAAACAATTGCAGTCAATGCGCCGAGTGTTGCAATGAAGCCAAAGTAATAGGGATTGGTTCTATTAATGGGAGCTCCCAATGCACCAAAGTCTGCTGGGGGAGTTGGAGCTTTGACTGCTCGTTTAGTCACCTTTTTTATCCGCGCTGAAATAGCCATGCATCTATTGTAAAGTGCGCTCATCAGCATTGGCGCCGTGTAGTTCACCTGATCGACACATTGATAGGTAAGAATAGGGAGCATGGCGCTTCGAATAACTGGATTAGGCGAGGAGATCGCAGCTGTCTCTGGACTGCCCTGGGACCTAAGTCTTGAGGAGTGGCCGGAAGATCCGGATCTCGCGCAAAAGCGGGGTATTTCCCGCCACGTAGTTCGCTTAGTCCGCGCGACCAAGGATCCAGATTCACCGGTTTACGCAGTGAAGGAAACGGTGAGCGAGTTTGCAAACCGTGAATATAAAATCCTGCGTGAACTAAACCAACTCAAAGCACCATGTGTTGAGCAGGTTGCAGTTGTTGAGGGGCGCACCGATAAAAATGGTGAAGAGCTCCCATGCGCCATCGTCACACGCTTTTTGCCTTATTCGCTGCCATTTCGTGTTCTGCTTTCACAGTCAGTGTCATCTCATGAGATCACAACAATGGCGAGTGCGCTTGCACTTTTACTTGTCCGAATGCATCTGCTTGGCTTTTGGTGGGGAGACTGTTCGCTCTCAAACACTTTGTTTCGCCGTGATGCCGATGGCTTTGCCGCGTACCTAGTTGATGCTGAAACTGGCGAGTTCCAAAAAACCTTAAGTGATGGCCAACGTGAGCATGATTTAGATATTGCACTCTTTAATGTAGCTGCAGAGCTAGAGGATTTATCGCTTTCTGGAGTTTTATTTCCAGGAATGGATCCAGTGCGTGCGGCAGAATCTGTCATTCGCCGCTATCGACGTATTTGGGTTGCACTTAAAGAGCGACAACTCCTTGATCCAAAAGACCGCCACGCTGTTGAAAGTGCAATGCGCGCACTGCATGATTTAGGTTTTGCAGTTGAAGAAGTATCGATATCTATCGATGGTGATACACAGATGCTTGCATTCCAACCTAAGTTAGTCGCAGCTGGATATCACACCGCGCGTCTTCGTGAATTAATGGGTTTAGAGACACAAGAGTTACAGGCTAAGCGATTGCTTGCATCCTTTGATCGCTACCGCGCGCGCGAAGATAAAAGAGATGCATCAATTACTGAGATGGCGCGGCGATGGCTCATAGAAGTATTTGAACCGATCATCAATCGTGTGCCTGAATCTATGCGAGGCAGAGTTGAACATGCACAGATGTTCCATGAGATCCTAGAAAACCGCTGGTATTTAAGTGAGGAAAAGGGCGTTGATGTTGGCCTTGCTTTTGCCACTGATAATTACCTCGCCGAGATTCTCCCCTCGCGCCGTGATTCTGGAGTTGATGTCGCTGCGCAGTAGGATTGCAACATGGCTAATCCTCCCAATTTTGCACAGGCAGTGGATTTAAGCTCTCTCGGAAAGCCAAAGGCGCCGCCGGCCGGGCCAATGCCTGGCTTAGAAGTAACGGCGGCTAATTTAACGGCTGAGTTTTTGCCTCTCTCTCAATCTAAGCCAGTCATCGTTATTGCATGGTCTGTGAGATCTCCTGAATCAATCGAGATGGTTAAAACTCTTGGCACACTTGAAACCTCTTATCAAGGTAGTTGGGCACTTGCCCGTTTAGATATCGATGCCGAGCCAAAAGTTGCACAAGCTCTTCAAACAAAGAGTGTTCCATATGCAATCGCACTTATTGGCGAACAGATGGTTCCACTCTTTGAACAGAGTTATCCCGAGGCGCAGATTCGTTTAGTGCTCGATAAAGTCCTAACCCTTGCCGGCGAGCAAGGTGTTGGCAGCGCACCTGTTGAAGTCAGTGAGCCTGAAGAGGATGAGGCGATGGCAGCGCTAGAGTCTGGTGATTTTAAAACCGCTGAAGTTGCCTACAAGAAACTATTGGCCCGAAAGCCCGCAGATAGTTTTGCCAAGTTGGGCCTTGCCCAAACACAGTTGTTAATCCGTACCGATGGATTAGATCTAGAAATTATCATCAAGAAAGCTACTGATTCTCCCAACGACATTGCACTGCAGCTGCAGGCTGCAGATATGGAGATTGCAAACGGGGCAGTAGAAGCGGCTTTTAGTCGCCTGCTACATGTTGTGAAGGCGACATCGGGAGATGAGCGCACAAAGGCGAGAGAGCATCTATTGACTCTCTTTCTCTTAGTCGATTCATCTGATCCACGACTGGCCGCTGCGAGAAGCACGCTAGCGAACGCACTCTTCTAATGAAGAGTTTAAATGCAAAGGTAGAGCTCAACTACCTAAAGCTTTTATTTTTCCTCTTCGGGTTCCTCGTCATGGCGTGGGTGCCACGTTTTCCCGAAGTAAAAGCAAACCTAAGTATTTCTAATGGTGAGTTTGGGTCAATTGTAAGTAGCTCTGTATTCGGATCGATTGTCGCACTTTTAACCGTGGGACAATTGGTGCATAACTATGGCGCAAAGTTGGTCATGCGTATCGCGGCGGTTTTAATGGCCCTAAGCAGCATACTATTGACAAGTACGCACTCCACACTGATTTTTCTTATCGGAAACATCATCCTAGCTGTGGCAATTGCATCTTTTCATGTATCAATTAATGCTCAAGGATTTGATTTTCAAGATCGCACAAAAAGCCGTGTAATAACCTTGCTTAGCGGGTTTTGGAGCAGTGGAGCACTTGCAACCGCCGTTGTATCGGGTTTACTTGTTAATCGGATCCCGCTACATATTCACATAGCTATCCTCTCTCTTTCAATCTTATTAATTATGCTCTTTGTTATTTCATCTATGGATTCACATCTACTCAAACCAAATCTTGATGTAGAGACTGATTATAAGATTACCGATATTTTCATGGGCTTTCGGATCGATGGACTCGTCTCGGGTGCATTGTTCTGTGCTGGTTTTCTTGAATTTGCTGTTGGAGACTGGACTGCGATCTTTGTGAAAGAGGATATTGGAATCAAGAGTGGGCTTCATACACTGCCCTATATTCTCTTTATTTTCGCCATGATTATAGGAAGGTTGCGTGTCCACAATCTTTTTTCTCGGTACTCAATTCAATTCTTAGTGAAATTAGGCTCTTTGGTCTCCGGTACCTCATTTTTGCTTGGAATCCTCGCAATGAAATTGATTCCTCCCAATAATAAAATGCTTATATTGTTCATTTTGTGCATAAGTTTTACAATTGCCGGTTTAGGTTCGTCATTTCTTGCGCCAGCTGTCATGGATATAGCCAACTCTCGTTCGGCATCGCCAGCCAGTGTTGTTATTGGACAGCTAGGAGTCATAAATAACATCGCTATTTTTGCAATGAGATTGATTATCGCTTGGACAGCCCAAGCTTTTTCACTCTCTATCGCATTGATAATTCCAGCGCTACTACTCTTTACTGTTCCTTACTTCGCAAAAATCTTTAAGCGCGCTTAAACCTAATCAAAGTACGTGAAGGCAGTCCAACCTGCACAATCAACCAGAGCCTTCTGTATTACCAGCCTCGGCGGCCGAAATGTCATCGATGCGATATTTTTCCATTGCCGCTTTAACAACCTTTGATTTTACCTGGCCCAGTTTTTCTAGCTCTTGCAAAGTTGCGACGGCGATAGATTCGGCATCGACCTTAAAGTGTCTGCGCAGTGCGCCACGAGTATCTGAGAGCCCAAAGCCATCGGTACCAAGGGATAAGAATGGCTTCTCTATCCAAGGTGCGATCTGATCTTGAACTGCGCGCATGTAATCACTTACTGCAATAACTGGACCATTGTAGTTATCGAGTTTTTGTGAGATATATGCACTCGCCTTATTGTGTGGATTGAGAAGGTTGTAGCTATTGGTCGCAAGACCATCACGACGAAGTTCGTTCCATGAAGTAACAGACCAGACCGATGCCTCTACGCCCCAATCCTCACGGAGAAGTCTCTGTGCTTTGAGCGCCCAGTTAACGCCGACACCAGATGCTAAAATCTGCGCAGATTTCTTACGTCGATTTTTAGCAGGTGAATAGAGATAAAGCCCCTTAAGTAGTCCAGCTACATCTAGGTTTTCAGGTTCTGCTGGGTGAACGTATGGCTCGTTATAGACGGTGATGTAGTAATAAATATTCTCGCTATCTTCGCCATACATACGGCGAAGTCCATCCTTAACTATATGACCAAGCTCAAAGGCAAAAGCTGGATCATAGGAGACAACGGCTGGGTTAGTCGATGCCAAGAGATGTGAATGGCCATCTTCATGTTGTAAGCCCTCACCATTAAGAGTTGTGCGTCCGGCAGTTGCACCGATAACAAAGCCACGCACCAACTGATCAGCTGCGGCCCAGAACGCATCTCCCGTGCGCTGGAAACCAAACATGGAGTAGAAAATGTATATCGGGATCATTGGTTCATCGTGGGTAGAGTATGAAGATCCGACTGCGGTAAATGAGGCTACTGATCCTGCTTCATTGATTCCTTCATGCAAAATTACGCCCGTTGTAGATTCCTTATACGACAACATGAGCTCGCGATCAACGGCCTTGTACTGCTGGCCACTAGGTGAGTAGATCTTCATAGTTGGAAAGAGTGAATCCATTCCAAATGTACGTGCCTCATCGGGAATAATCGGAACAATGCGCGAACCAAGTCCTGGATCTTTTACTAAATCTTTAAGCATTCGTACAAATGCCATCGTTGTTGCAATCTCTTGCTGGCCCGAGCCGCGCTTAACAGATTCATAGACTGAGTCATCTGGCTGTGGCAGTGGACGTGAAATTGAGCGTCTACGTGGAATCGATCCACCCAAAGCTGCACGACGTTCTGCTAAGTACTTCGCCTCATCTGACTCATCGGCAGGCTTAAAATACGGCGGTAAATACTTATCTAACTTCTCATCCGGTATCTCTAAGTGCAACGTATCTCTAAAGCCCTTCAAATCTTCAAGGCTCATCTTCTTCATCTGGTGCGTTGAGTTACGGCCTTCAAAGGTAGAGCCAAGTGTCCAGCCCTTAATGGTTTTAGCTAAAATTACTGTTGGACGGCCGTTGTGTTGAACAGATGCGGTATAGGCGGCAAATAACTTCTTGTAGTCATGGCCACCGCGCCTTAGGCTCCAGATTTTTTCATCGCTCCAGTCGGCGACCATGGCAGCAGTTCGTGGATCTCGTCCAAAGAAGTTTTCACGCACATAGGCACCAGACTCAGCTTTAAATGTCTGGTAATCGCCATCTAGCGTCTCGTTCATAATCTTAACAAGTGCGCCTTCGCGATCTTGGGCCAAGAGTGGATCCCAATCCCGGCTCCATACAACTTTAATTACATTCCATCCAGCCCCACCAAATGTTGATTCGAGCTCTTGAATAATCTTGCCATTTCCACGCACAGGTCCATCCAGGCGTTGTAAATTACAGTTAACAACGAAAGTTAAATTATCTAATTTTTCACGTGATGCAAGACCAATAGCACCAAGAGTGTCAACCTCGTCGACTTCACCATCACCTAAAAATGCCCAAACATGTTGATTATTTGTATCTTTAAATCCACGGTTGTGTAGATATCGGTTATATCGCGCTTGATAAATGGCGTTCAGTGGCCCGATTCCCATTGAGACTGTAGGGAACTGCCAGAAATCTGGCATCAAACGTGGATGAGGGTATGAGGACAAACTGCCCTTTGGATGTGAGAGCTCTTGTCTAAAACCATCTAATTGATCTTGACTCAAACGACCTTCAAGAAATGCACGCGCATACATTCCTGGGCTTGCATGTCCTTGGAAAAATATCTGATCGCCACCACCTGGGTGATCTTGTCCGCGGAAGAAGTGATTAAAACCAACTTCATAGAGGGCAGCAGATGAGGCATACGTTGAGATATGTCCACCCACGCCAACACCTGGGCGCTGCGCACGGTGAACTAACATCGCCGCATTCCATCTATTTATTCTGCGGATTCGCCGTTCAATATTCTCATCACCCGGAAAGGCTGGCTCGTGCTCTGGTGAAATTGTGTTGATGTAATCTGTTGTGCGAAGACTTGATAGGCCGATATTTTTCTCGTGCGCACGCTTTAAAAGACTGAGCATTAAATATCGTGCTCGCACAGGACCGGCATGGGCAAGGGTGGCATCAAAGGAGGCTTGCCACTCAGCGGTTTCAGATGGGTCGGTATCCACCAACTGGTCAACGAACTGATCTGGCTCATCGAAGTTTTCCCTCATAGCCCCTATTCTCCCTTGAACTGACCAGTAAGTCGAAATCGAAATCAAGGCCCCAAAACTCTTGCATATCCCCGTGAGATTCGGTGGACTTAGCCCGTGCCAGCCAGAATGGGGATGAAGAATGGCGACTTGATTTTAGAGGTCGGCTGCGGCGATGACTGCGATTTCACAGTAAGAGAGTTGATCTCAAAGATCACGGGAACAGAGTTCATAGAGGGACATACACAAGAGGTAGTCGATGCCGTCATGATCTGGTGGCGCGATGGTGATGGGGATTTAGTCGATGAGTTAATGGACTCTCTGACCTATCTCTCAGCGACTGGAGCGATCTGGGTTCTTACCCCGAAAGTAAATCGCGATGGTCACGTTGAGCCAAGTGATATTCAAGATGCCGCACCGATTGCCGGCTTGAGCCAAACATCAACGTTATCGGTTGCACCAGATTGGACAGCAACACGTCTGGTAGCACGCAAAGCGGGTAAGCGGTAGATTTCGCGCTATGACACTAACAATTGGCCAAGCCGCCCCAGAATTTGAAGTTAATAATCAGCATGGTGAGAAAGTTTCACTGGCATCTTTTAAAGGCAAAAAGAATGTTGTTCTCCTTTTTTATCCCTTTGCTTTCTCTGGAACTTGCACAGGCGAACTCTGTGCATTGCGCGATGATCTGAGCGCCTTTCAAAATGATAACGTTCAATTATTAGCAATTTCGTGTGACCCAATGTATGCACAGCGTGCATTTGCCGATCAAGAGAAGTACACCTTCCCAGTGCTCACAGATTTCTGGCCACATGGCGCTGTGGCTAAGGCATACGGCGTATTCGATGATGCGCATGGATGTTCAACCCGCGGAACCTTTGTCATAGATAAAACTGGCATTGTGCGCTGGCAGGTCATTAATGGCCTAGGCGATGCACGTAATATCGGCGACTATAAGGCGGCAATCGCTTCGCTGTAAGGGCGATTTACCTTTTCTTACTCACCTGAAGTAAGATTTCCCAGTACTCGTTGAGAGTACTCGGGTGCTTAGCTCAGTGGTAGAGCGTCTCGTTTACACCGAGAATGTCGGGGGTTCGAAACCCTCAGCGCCCACAAGAAGTATGTGAAGGAGTTGATCATGAAGGCCAGCGCCAGTGATCAACGCCAGATAGTAGGTGTTGCCCGCCTTGATCAAGAGACAAGTGCTCTTAACCACAAGGCCCAGACTCTTGCCGAGCACGCCCTCCTTGCTAGCCTCACAACTAAGTCACATAACGCCCGCGATCTTCGCATCGGTGCACAGACCGAACTCAGTGATGTAAAACGTGAACTACTGCGCGCTGAAGCCGATGTCGAACAGATTGTTTCGCGCATTACGCGCGATGAGGCACGCCTTAACGGGGGTTCGGCATCACCGAAAGAGTTAGGACAGTTACAACATGAAGTTGGAACTTTGGGGGTTCGCCGGGCAGAGCTTGAGGAGGTTGAGCTTGAAGTAATGATGCGCATCGATGAGATTAACTCCCGTATTACCGAACTCAGCGCACAAGAGGCCGCCTTCGCAACCGAAATTGCAGATCTTGAGATTCGCAAAGAGAATGCGCACGCAGCCTTTAATACCGAGCTCGAATCTATCGCTAAAGAGCGCGCTGTAGCTCTCTCAACGGTCGCACCCGATTTCATCGCACTCTATGAAAAAATTCGAACATCTAATAACGGAACTGGGGCAGCGGCTTTAATTGCAGGAACATGTAACGGCTGCCATCTCTCAATCAATGCAGTGGAACTTAAGCGAATTATAGATGTAGCCGAAGATGAGGTTATTCGCTGTGAAGAGTGTCGCTGTATTCTGGTGCGTGGGGTTTAAGTAGATGGCCCGTCATTTTTCACTCACCGCCGATGGTGGCTCACGAGGAAATCCAGGTCCTGCAGGTTATGGATCGGTTATCACTGAAAACGGATCGATCATCGCTGAGCTCTATGACTTTATAGGAATAGCCACAAATAACGTCGCCGAGTACAGCGGGCTTATCGCAGGTTTAGTAGCGATCAATGCAATTGATCCAGCTGCAACAATTGATGTAAAGATGGACAGCAAATTAGTTGTCGAACAGATGTCGGGCCGTTGGCAGATCAAACATGCCGATATGCGATCCCTTGCCCAAGATGCACGCGCTGCGCACACACCAGCACTTGTTACCTATACATGGATTCCACGCGATGAAAATTCACATGCCGATCGATTAGCTAATAAAGCCTTAGATCAACAGGCTGGTGGCGCAGAGATAGTTTCAATCCAGAAGAACTATTTAACTGAGCGTTTATTAACAAAGGAAGTGTCCACGACGGTTTTCCTTATCCGCCATGGAGAAACGCCACTGACGCCGCTGAAGAAGTTTTCAGGAGATGGCCCGCTCAACCCCCAATTAACAGAAGTGGGTTTAGCTCAAGCTGAGCTCGTAGCTGCAGCCGTTGCTAAACTTGACCCTGAGATAATTCTTGCTTCACCCCTTAATAGAACGAAGCAGACTGCCGCAGCACTCGCCCGCGCAACTGGCCTGGCCGTTAACTACGACGATGCATGGCTTGAATGCTCTTTTGGAATATGGGACGGCCTATCGATTGATGAAGTTAAAGAAAAGTATCCAGTCGATTATCATTCATGGCTTTGCTCTACTGGATTTGCACCACCTGAGGGAGAGTCATATGACGCTCTTGCAGTTCGTATCGATGAGGCACTCGAGCAGATTGTTGCGATGTATCCAGGGCAGCGCGTTGCAGTAGTAAGCCATAACGGCGCGATTAAAACCGCGGCAAAACTAGCCATCGGCGCTCCCGCAGATTCAATCTTTCACATAGATATTTCGCCATGCTCGATAACAACTATCTCAATCTGGCCAAGTGATGGCCTGCGCGCACTGCGCGGCCTCAATGAACAATCTCACTTGCGTGAAAGTAATTAAGCGAGCTTGCCCTTAACCTCTACGAAGTTCACTCCAGCATTTGAGAGCACTACCGAGACTTCATCGCCAGCTTTTCCTGGGCAGGATAAGCCCCAGCCAAATGTT
>WLHF01000014.1 GCA_009702835.1 Actinomycetota bacterium | reverse complement strand
CAAGTTGTCTCTGCCGCCATCTGTGATTCCGAAGCGGCATGGCGTGGGGCATTTATTGCTCATGGTTCATTGACTGAACCAGGACGCTCATCTTCACTTGAAATTACATGTCCTGGACCAGAGGCGGCTTTAGCTCTCGTCGGTGCCGCGCGTCGAATGGGTATTGTTGCAAAAGCACGCGAGGTGCGAGGAGTTGATCGCGTTGTAATTCGCGATGGTGATGCAATTGGAGTGTTGCTTACACGCCTAGGTGCACATGAATCAGTACTTGCATGGGAGGAGCGGCGGATGCGCCGTGAGGTCCGTGCAACTGCGAACCGTCTGGCTAACTTTGATGATGCAAATCTTCGTCGCTCAGCGCGCGCCGCCGTTGCCGCATCTGCCCGAGTCGCCCGAGCAATGGAGATTCTTGGAGCAACTATTCCAGCCCATTTGAAAGAGGCGGGGGAGCTGCGTATTAATCATGGCCAGGCCTCCCTTGAAGAGCTTGGCTCATTAGCTGTGCCAGCGATGACAAAGGATGCGATCGCAGGCCGAATCCGCCGATTACTTGCAATGGCCGATAAGCGTGCAAGCGAACTTGGTATTCCCGATACTGAAAGCGGACTTTCCCCAGATTTGCTGAGTTAATTGGTATTACTACCGCTGAGTTGGCAGTTAGCGCACTGATAGGATTACACCTAAGACCCCAACGTTGTGGCAGTTTTAATTCACGTCCAACGACTCGGCTTTTTTAATGTCTAGCCCCTTAAGCAGCAAGGATGTATCTCATGATTAATGTCGGAATCAATGGCTTTGGCCGTATCGGACGAAACTTCTTTCGTGCCAGCCTCACCAATCCCGCTATCAATATTGTCGGAATCAACGATCTCACTCCCAACAAGACATTGGCGCATCTTCTTAAGTACGACTCAATCTTGGGACGTCTTGGTCTAGAGGTTACTTTCACGGATGATTCGATCACTGTCGATGGAAAAACGATAAAGGTCTTCTCAGAGCGCGATCCAGCAAACCTTCCATGGGGTGCGCTAAAGACCGATGTTGTTATCGAATCAACAGGAATCTTCACTAAGGCCGCCGATGCTGGAAAGCACATTGCATCAGGTGCAAAGAAGGTCATCATCTCAGCACCTGCTAGTGATGAGGACATCACAATCGTGATGGGTGTTAACCATGAAAAGTATGACCCTGCTAACCACCATATTATTTCAAATGCATCATGTACAACTAACTGCCTTGCGCCAATGGCTAAAGTCCTTAACGATAACTGGGGCATTGTCAAAGGCTTGATGACAACGATTCATGCCTACACAAACGATCAAGTCATCCTAGATTTCCCTCATCAAGATTTGCGTCGGGCACGTGCAGCGGCAACTAACATGATTCCAACATCAACTGGCGCCGCCAAAGCTATAGCCCTCGTCTTACCAGAGCTGAAAGGCAAACTAGATGGCTATGCAATGCGTGTTCCAATTCCTACGGGGTCGGCTACAGATTTAACTGTCGAACTCGCTAAAGAGGCAACGGCTGCAGAGATTAATGCCGCAATGAAGGCCGCTGCAGATGGTCCGCTTAAGGGTTACCTGACATACACCGAAGATCCAATCGTTTCATCGGATATCGTGACCGATCCATCCTCGTGCATCTTCGATTCGGGTCTGACTAAAGTTATTGGTAATCAAGTCAAGGTCGTTGGTTGGTATGACAACGAGTGGGGTTACTCAAACCGTCTCGTCGATCTGATTAGTTATGTGGGCAAGACGCTTTAATGTCATCGCTTGCAAGTTTTGATGTAGATGGTAAGCGGGTCTTTCTTCGCTGTGATCTTAATGTCCCCTTGAAAGATGGCGCTATTAAAGATGATGGGCGAATCAAAGCCTCGCTACCAACTATTCAATTACTGCAAAGTAAAGGAGCATCGTTAATAATTGCCGCTCACTTAGGTCGGCCCAAGGGTCAACCATCGCCAGAGCTCTCACTTGCACCCGTTGCCAAACGCCTCGGTGAACTTTTAGGTCAAGAGATTATTTTTGCTGCTGATCTAATGGGAGACGCACTCAGTGCTCTTGCACACTCACTTAAGGCCGGCCAGATCTTACTTCTTGAAAATATTCGCTTTAATCCTGCTGAAACAAGCAAAGATGAGAGTGAGCGTGGAGTATTTGCCGCACAGCTAGCTCTACTAGCCGATGCTTATGTAGGAGATGGATTCGGTGCAGTGCACCGCAAGCATGCCTCCGTCTTTGATCTACCCAAGCTTCTTCCACATTGTGCTGGTTTATTAGTTGCAGTTGAAGTAGAGGTTTTGAAAAAACTCACACAGAATCCAACTCGTCCATACGGAGTCGTTTTAGGTGGCGCAAAGGTCTCTGACAAACTTGGTGTTATTGAAAATCTTTTAGGCAAGGTAGATATGTTAGCGGTTGGTGGGGGAATGGTCTTTACATTTCTTGCAGCACAAGGCAAAGAGATCGGTACATCCCTAGTTGAAAAAGATATGATTGATGTTGTTAAAACCTTGATCACAACTGCCCACGAAAAAGGCGTCACACTTGTTCTACCGACTGATATTGTCGTTGCACCGATGTTTAGTGCAGATGCACAGTCCACGCTAGTTTCTAGTGATGCAATCCCTGCTAATCAGATGGGGTTAGATATAGGTCCAATTTCGGCCGCCGCCTTCGCACAGCAGATCGAAAAATGTGCAACCGTATTCTGGAACGGGCCAATGGGCGTCTTTGAGTTTGCTAACTTCGCTGCCGGAACTAGGGTTGTCGCAACTGCATTAACTAAGGTTTCAGGTATCTCAGTTGTTGGTGGTGGAGACTCGGCCGCGGCTGTTAGAGCACTTGGATTTACTGATTCAGAGTTCGGATATATTTCAACCGGTGGTGGTGCATCACTTGAGTACTTAGAGGGCAAGGAACTTCCTGGCCTAGTCGCTTTAGGGTTATAAGGGGAAAACGATGCGTAAACCATTGATGGCTGGCAACTGGAAGATGAACCTCAACCACCTTGAAGCGATCGCCGTTGCACAGAAGCTTGTCTACTCACTTAATGATAAGGATTACGACGCAGTCGATGTCACTATTATTCCTCCCTTCACCGATATCCGTTCAATTCAAACACTTATCGATGGAGATCGTCTGCGCTTAACATATGGTGCACAAGATCTCTCACCCGAAGCAAACGGAGCTTTCACCGGCGATATCTCAGGCGCAATGCTGCACAAACTTGGATGTACATTTGTTGTAGTTGGACACTCTGAACGCCGCTCGATTCATGGCGAGAGTGATGCTCTCGTGAATCGAAAGATTAAGGCGGCACTGGCCCATGAGATGGTGCCTATCTTCTGTGTTGGCGAAGAGCTTTCAGTGCGCGAATCCGGTGCACATGTCAGTCACGTTATTCGTCAAATTCGGGGGGGATTAGAGGGATTAACTAAACCTGAATTAAAAAAGATTGCTATCGCTTATGAACCAGTGTGGGCGATTGGAACTGGCAAAGTAGCTACCCCTGAAGATGCCCAAGAGGTCTGTGCAGCCATACGTGAAGAGATAGAAAATATCGGTTCACCTGAGATTGCTGCAGCGATGCGAATCCTTTATGGCGGCTCTGTAAAGGCGGCAAATGTGACTGAGATTATGGCTAAGCCCGATGTCGATGGCGCCTTAATAGGCGGGGCGAGCCTAGATCCTGAAGAGTTTGCCACAATTGTTAAGTTTTACGCGCAAGGCTAAGTAAAGCCAACAGCTGTTTTGAAGGTATCCTTACCCTCTACGAAACAAGGAGTTTACGAACTGTGAAACTAGCTCTCTCAATTCTACTTATCATTACCAGCGTAGTAATGATCCTTCTCGTCCTTTTACATAAGGGCAAGGGCAGCGGATTATCCGATCTATTCGGCGGCGGTATCTCAACAAACTACGGCGGCTCATCTGTTGTTGAGCGAAACCTAGATCGCATCACAATCGTTGTCGGCGGCCTCTGGTTTGCTCTGGTTGTCGCGCTCAGTCTTGTTCTTAAGTAAATTCTCTCTCAATAGATTTTTAAGGAGTAATACATGGCAAGTGCAATTCGCGGAAGCCGAGTCGGTGCCGGTCCAATGGGTGAGGCTGAGCGCGGTGACTCAATCGCTCGCGCTTATGTCTCCTATTTCTGTGCCAATAAACACGAGGTCCGTCCATCATTTGCCGTTGAAGAGACCGTAGTTATTCCAGCTGAGTGGGACTGCCCAAAGTGTGGCTATCCAGCAGGTCGTGATCGCAACAATCCACCCAACCCTATTAAGAACGAGCCATACAAGACACACCTTGCCTATGTAAAAGAGCGTCGCACCGATGCCGAGGGTGAGCGATTACTTGATGAGGCTCTTCGCAAAATGCGCGGGGATGACTAAAGAGATTTCAGAGCGGTAAGTAGTTCGTCAATACCCACGCTACGGTTGATTAAATTCAATCGCAGAAGTGGGTATTTTCTTGAGGCCAGTGCCTCTCCATCACCCAATGCCTGGGCTGCAATCAAAGTTTTAAATCCATAGACCTGACCAGGAATAGCGCAATCTCTCGCAACTTCGCCAGTAATTTGGAGGAAGGCTCCATTGGGTTGTCCACCCTTATGAAACTGTCCAGTTGAGTGTAAAAAACGTGGAGCCCAACCAAAGGTAACAGGGCGCTGCGATTTATCTGCTAACAGTGCGCGTATCTGCATAATCTTTACATCATCTCGACGATCAAGGTATGCCATTACTGCGACATAACCATTATGTGGAATAGATTCGATAAAGAGAGAGAGCGCTGATTTTAGATCCTTGCCCTTTCCAAATATTGCAACTCCACCATCTTGGGTATCGGGAGAGAATGTGGGGAGTTTGCCGGCCCAAAGATCTAGGAGCGAGGATGTTGCCTGTTTTGCTTCAGTGACATTGGGTTGATTGAATGGATCAATCGCCATGGCCGCACAGACTAAAGCCGTTACCCACTCCCAAATTATGAACTGCGAGGCTAGATCTGCTGAGATTACCAAATCTGCATCACCGCTGTATGCAATCGAAAATAGAGCATCATTAGCGGGAGATTCGAGAACAATCGGCAAACGGCCAACTTGATTCTTTCCAGTTGATTCAGCGACTAACTGTTCGGCCCAATCACTCAAACCCGGCATGCCTGATCCGCTATCGCAATACGACATGTACTGGCCGCAGATGTATGCAATTGAATATGCCATATCTACAACGATGCTGGGATTAGTGAGGAATGCAGATTTCGTCTCACTTGCATTATCGAGGAGGACAGAGACATCAACTCCGATTAACGCCGCGGGTACCAATCCGAATGCACTTAATACGCTAAAACGTCCACCAACATTGGGATCGGCGTTAACTACGGTGTAACCATTTTCTCGTGAATGCTGATCCAATGGAGAGCCTGGATCTGTCACGATAACGATGTGCTCCTGAGGTACAAGACCAGCTTCGAGAAAGGCGAATTCAAACAATGCCCGTTGTGAAGCTGTTTCGATAGTAGAGCCCGACTTTGAGCTCACGACAACGAGCGTGGTCGCTAAATCTGAAGCTAGTGCATGTGCGATGTAGTTCGGGTCGGTCGAATCCAAAATAAATAGCTCTCGCTTATATGTTTGAGCGATTACTTCTGGGCCAAGGGATGAACCACCCATTCCACACAAGATAACTCGCAACTTATCGCGATGCTTGGCACAGAGTGCATCTAACTGTGGCAACAACTCTCTCGATGATTCGGGAAGATCGATCCAGTTAAGGCGTACCGTTGCCTCACCTTGCGCGCTAGTACCCCAGATAGTTGGATCTTTTCGTGCTAAACGAGCATGAAACTCCATAAGGGCTTGATAGCGAGAATCATTGCGATCAATTTTTGAGAGTGCGTGACCAGTTAACTGTGTCATTGTTGTTGAGCTGCCTGTACTGTTGCAAGTAGCTCTTCCCACGCTTGGGCAAACTTTTTTACCCCATCAATCTCTAACTCACTCGTTATGGCATTTATGGAGATATCAAGAAGAGAGAGAGATTTAAAGACATCAACGGCGTAGGCATAGTGATCAGAAATACTATTACCGAGTACCTTTCCGTGATCAATAACGGCATCTAGAGTCGCCTGCGGCATTGTATTAACCGTATGGGGAGCGATGAGCTCTACAACATAACGCGTGTCATCGTAGGAAGGATCTTTGACACCGGTTGATGCCCACAGAGGTCGCTGCTTATTAGCGCCACGCTCTACTTGAGTTAACCATCTAGGTGATGCGAATTTCTCTTCAAATAATTGATAGGCAAGATGTGCGTTGGCAATTGCCGCTTTTCCCAGAAGAGCCAGGGCGGCATCACTTGCATCCTTTTTCAGCAGTGCATCTACAGCTGAATCAATACGACTAACAAAGAAGGAGGCAACTGAATGCACATGGGAGGGATTTGTTGCCGCTTCAATACCGGCCATGTAGGCATCGATTACTGCGCCGTATCGCTTGACCGAAAAAATCAAAGTTACATTCACGCTTATTCCTGCCGACACAAGTGCGGTGATAGCAGGAAGGCCTTCAATAGTTGCTGGAACCTTGATCATGAGGTTGGGACGATCAATAATCGCCCATAGCTCTTTACCCGCAGCGATTGTGCCCTCAGTATCACTTGCTAAGCGTGGATCAACTTCGATACTCACACGTCCATCAATCCCTTTACTCGATGAGTAGATACCTTTAAACAAATCACAGGCTGCGCGTACGTCATCTGTCGTGAGTTTTTTGACGCACTCATCAACGTCTAAATCTTTCATTGCCGCAATGTCACTGGCATACTCATTTGCTCCAGATATCGCTGCAGCAAAGATACTTGGATTAGTTGTCACTCCAACAACGCAATCATTGGCAATACGTGTGGGGAGTGAGTGGGGATCTACCCCAGAGATTTTTGCACGAGAGAGATCATCCAACCAGATGGATGTTCCGTTTGCGCCTACATCACCTGCGCTCATTACAGTGCAGCTTTAACACGTGCGACGATACTTTCAACACTAAAACCAAACTCCTTGAAAAGCCGTTTAGCATCGGCTGAAGCCCCGTAATGCTCGAGCGAGATTGAAATACCAGCATCACCAATGAGCTCGCGCCAACCCTGAGCAATTCCTACCTCAATACTGACCCTTAATGGGATCGATGCAGGTAAGACCGATTCTTTGTAGGCAGCATCTTGTTCGGCAAACCATTCAAGACATGGGGCGCTAACGACACGTACATTGACTCCTTGGCTAGAAAGAGCGCTCTGCACATCCAGAGCTAGAGATACCTCAGATCCTGTTGCGATAAGTACTGCCACTGGACTCTGCGCATCCTTTAATACATAAGCGCCTTTAGCCGTCCCGCTGGCGGGTGAGCAGATACTGCGATCAAAGACAGGAAGGTTCTGGCGTGATAACAAGATGCCAGCTGGGCGATTGCCGATAATTATCTGCCTCCAAGCATGCGCAACTTCATTAGCATCTCCTGGCCTGACAATATCTAAACCAGGAATCGCGCGTAGTGCAGCGAAGTGTTCTATCGGTTGATGCGTTGGTCCATCTTCGCCCACACCAATCGAATCATGCGTCCAGACAAATATTGATGGAATATTCATTAAGGCTGCTAAGCGAACTGCAGGACGCATGTAATCACTAAATACAGCAAAAGTTCCACCAAAAGATCGTGTAAGGCCATGAAGGGTGATTCCATTGAGTATCGATCCCATCGCATGCTCACGGATTCCGAAGTGAATAATTCGACCATAAGGATTGGCCGCTTTTATCACGCTCGTAGCTGGCAAAAATGATCCACCACCTTCGATGCTCGTGTTATTTGAACCCGCTAAATCAGCAGAGCCACCCCAGAGCTCAGGAAGTGTGGCAGCGATCGCCTGTAGAACTTCACCCGATGCAGCACGAGTGGCAATATCTTTTCCAGATTCAAAAACAGGAAGACGTGAATCCCAGTTAGCCGGAAGCTCGCGTTTTTGCAGTCGTTGCAGGAGAGCCGCTGCATCTGTATTCGCAGAGCTCCATGCACTAAAAGTGGCATTCCACTCGGACCTGCGCGCTGCTCCACGCGCCTTTACTTGACGAACATGCGTCAATACCTCATTAGGCATTGCAAAGTGCTCATCGGGGTTAAGACCCAACAGAAGTTTTGTCGCCGCGATCTCTTGCTCGCCAAGTGCTGATCCATGTGATTTGCCAGTTCCGCGAAGAGTTGGTGCAGGCCATGCAATAACCGTTTTGAGACGAATGAGTGTTGGTTTAGTAATCTCTTTCTTTGCCGCCAACATTGCTGCATCAAGGGCTGCGATATCTACACTGCCATCATTGGTAGCAGCGACATCGATGACATGCCAGCCATAAGCGCGATAGCGCATAGAGACATCTTCAGTGAAGGCGTTATGGACGTCACCTTCGATAGAGATTTCATTGTCATCGTAAATAATATTTAGGTTGCCGAGCTCTTGTGTTCCGGCAAGAGAGGAGGCTTCTGCACTTACGCCCTCTTGTAAGTCGCCATCAGAGCAGATCACCCAGATACTGTGATCAAAGAGAGAGCTACCAGGGGCGGCATCAGGATCGAGAAGACCTCTTTCATATCGCGCCGCCATCGCCATTCCCACTGCAGTTGCTACTCCCTGGCCAAGTGGGCCAGTTGTCATTTCGACACCGGCTGTGTGGCCAAACTCAGGATGTCCGGGAGTTAACGAGCCCCACGTTCTAAATGATTCGAGATCGTGCATCTCTAATCCATAGCCACTGTAGAAAAGCTGTGTATACAAAGTTAGTGATGAGTGGCCACACGAGAGGATAAATCTGTCGCGACCGAGCCAGCTCGGATCTGATGGATCATGGACTAAGTGGTGTTGAAAGAGAAGGTATGCAACTGGAGCCAGCGACATCGCAGTGCCTGGGTGACCATTGCCAACGTTTTGGACGGCATCGACTGCCAGTGCGCGAGCATATGCAACTGCTCGATCATCGAGTTCGCTCCAAGCTGCAGGTGTATTCATCTAGCAGTATCCATTCCTTGACGTTGTACCGATAACCAAATTCTCCAAGCACCAATCCATACGAGTACAGCACCTAAAAGATGGATAGCAACTAGAAGCTCAGGTACTCCCTGCAGATATTGAAT
Organism: Actinomycetota bacterium; assembly: GCA_009702835.1. GTDB lineage: Bacteria > Actinomycetota > Actinomycetes > Nanopelagicales > Nanopelagicaceae > Planktophila. The sequence goes on along the minus strand of WLHF01000014.1, from coordinate 12,412 downwards.
AAATCCAATACTACCTTGTGCAATTGAAATGAGAAAAAATTTAACTAGTAGTTCTTTAGTCTCGTGATCTGTTTTATCTCCACGAAAAAACGCAACTGTAATCAATAAAAGAAGAATGACTGCTAAACCATGCATGAGAGCAGCGGTCTGAATCCGTAAATCTATTCTAGGTGCATCAACATCGCCTGCATGTGGTCCTGCGCCAGTCAAGATAGTTCCTAGGACCACAACGATGAATGCGCCAACAACATGCCAACGGGAAAAGAGATCACTCTGTCGGTTTGAGCTCTTCTTGATGCAAGGAATATGGCGCCGTGTATACAGTGACACCGACGCTGCAATCAAAATAGTTGATAATAAATAGTGGCTAGCTACTGCAAAGGGATTTAAGTTAGTTAAGACCGTTACTCCACCTAAAACTCCTTGAGCAAAAATTCCTAAAAACTGGCCGCCTGCAAGTATGCGCAGATCCCGGCGCCCAGATTTTAAAACCGCTATCAATGTAATTAGGGCAGACAGTACAAGTATGAAAGTTAGGAGACGGTTGCCGAACTCGATCCAGGCGTGAAGCTGACCTTCGGCCTGGTTAGGAACTGGGGTGTATGAGCCAGGAACGCACTCGGGCCAGGTGGGACAGCCAAGGCCCGAACTGGTAAGGCGAACGGCCCCGCCGGTGACCACAATCGCCGACTGCGAAAAAAGGAGAAATGCCGATGCTGGAGAGAGGGCCCGCCGGGCGAAATCTGCGGATTTACTCATGGCCTAACCCTATTGCCCAGCTTGGCCTCGGCGTTGGAGTGGCTAATGGTGTCGAATTACGACACAATAGTGTTGTGAAATTAGCTGAAGCATCTGTCCCCAAGAGCGATGATCGGCGTACCCGCGATCTCCTTGCGCGATCGATTCTTGAGAATGGCCCATCGAGCGTTGCCACTCTGGCCACGCGATTAGCGTTAACTCCAGCTGGAATCCGGCGTCACTTAGACCTACTTGTTGCAGATGGCGTACTTCTGGCACGTCAACCACATCCAGCTCTTGTGCGTGGGCGCGGACGTCCTTCAAAAGTATTTCTTATGTCAGATGCCGGACGTGAAAAATTTGAACACTCATATGATGATTTAGCTGTTTCTGCCCTGAAGTTTATGTCGGCGCAGTTGGGGGAGCATCTCGTGCAATCTTTTGCAGACTCTCGCGCCGAAGAAATCGAACGTAAAGCTGCACCACTTCTGGCTAAGAGTTCTAAAAAAACACAGGCTTTGGCAGAGTTTTTGACTGAGGAAGGTTATGCCGCAAGCATCGAACCTCGTCCAATGGGTGAAGAGCTTTGTCAGCATCACTGTCCCATCGCCCACGTTGCAACAGAGTTTCCACAACTATGCGAGGCCGAAACAGAGGCGCTCTCGCGTTTACTTGGCACTCATGTGCAGCGGCTAGCAACTATCGCTCATGGCGATGGCGTCTGTACAACTTTTATTCCAACACCACAAAAAAATAATAGCAAAGGAAAGGTACGTGCATGACTATCGCACATCCAGAACTCGAAGGCCTCGGAAACTACGAATACGGCTGGTCAGATAAGAGCGAGGTCGGGACCAATGCTCGACGTGGCATTAATGAAGATGTCGTTCGTGACATCTCAGAGAAGAAGTCTGAGCCGCAGTGGATGCTCGACCTTCGCTTAAAAGGTCTTGCACTCTTTGAAAAGAAGCCCATGCCTAATTGGGGATCAGATCTTTCTGGAATTTTCTTTGACACAATTAAGTACTTTGTGCGCTCTACCGAGAAGCAGGCAGCCACGTGGGATGACCTACCAGAGGAGATCAAAAATACTTATGATCGCCTTGGAATTCCTGAGGCTGAAAAACAGCGTCTGGTCTCTGGAGTTGCAGCTCAGTACGAATCCGAAGTTGTTTATCACTCAATCCGTGAGGATCTAGCGGCGCAGGGCGTAATCTTTTTAGATACTGATACTGCTCTTAAAGAGCATCCAGAGCTCTTCAAAGAGTATTTCGCAACGGTTATCCCAGTTGGCGATAATAAGTTTGCAGCCCTGAATACATCGGTATGGTCGGGTGGTTCATTTATCTATGTACCGAAGGGTGTTCACGTAGATATTCCTTTACAGGCCTATTTCCGCATCAATACTGAGAACATGGGTCAGTTCGAGCGGACATTGATTATTGCCGACGAAGATTCATATATTCACTACGTAGAAGGCTGTACTGCCCCAATCTACAAATCAGATTCATTGCACTCAGCCGTTGTGGAAATCATTGTTAAAAAGGGTGCTCGTGTGCGCTACACAACGATTCAGAACTGGTCTAACAATGTTTACAACTTGGTTACTAAGCGCGCAACCTGCGCTGAAGGTGCAACTATGGAGTGGGTCGATGGCAACATTGGATCCAAAGTCACCATGAAATATCCGGCAATATTTCTGATGGGTCCACATGCAAAGGGCGAGACTCTTTCACTTGCATTTGCAGGTGAGGGTCAGCATCAAGACTCTGGCGCAAAGATGGTTCATGCTGCGCCGTACACATCATCATCAGTCATATCTAAATCGGTTGCGCGTAACGGAGGCCGTACCTCTTACCGCGGCCTTGTCCAAGTGCAAGAAGGAGCGCACCACTCTAAGAGCACAGTCAAATGTGATGCCCTTTTGGTTGACACAATCTCTCGCTCAGATACCTACCCATATGTTGATATCCGTGAAGACGATGTATCAATGGGTCACGAAGCCACAGTCTCCAAAATCAGTGATGATCAACTCTTTTATTTAATGTCACGTGGTTTAACCGAGGACGAGGCGATGGCCATGATCGTGCGCGGATTTATCGAACCAATCGCGCGCGAACTACCGATGGAGTACGCACTCGAGCTCAACCGCCTCATTGAACTTCAAATGGAAGGCGCAGTTGGTTAATGTCACTTCTTGCAACTAACTATTTAACACCCACTGGTCGCGAAGAGGCATGGCGCTTTACGCCTCTTAAACGTATGCGTGGTCTACATGATGGCGCGGCCGTTATTGGCGATCGCGCCTCTTTAATTTCAACACACGTACTACCTGCAGGAGTGACTTTCGTGAGAGAGAGTCTTGAGCCACTTGCTGAAAGTGACGATGTCATCATCGAACGTGTGCGCGGTTTTTCAAGCAACGTTGCTCACTTATCAATTACTGCTAACACTGAAGTCGGTCAACCAATCTTTCTTGGCCGTAGCAAAGGTGCCTTGGATACTGCCGAGCTTTCCAGAGTTCGCATCTCTTTAGGAAACCATGCCACTGCAACAGTTGTTATTGAAAATACAGGGGATACAGTTTTAGCCGAAGATCTAGAGATCTCTTTAGCGCCCGGTTCATCCCTTACATTCATCACGCTTCAAGAGTTTGAATCCCAGAGCGTCTATGCCGCACGTCACCACGCTGTTATCGACAAAGATGCCCGCTATAAATCAATCACAGTTACTGTCGGTGGAGATGTAGTACGAATTCTTCCTACGGTCGAATTCATCGCACCTGGTGGTTCTGCCGAACTTCTCGGCGTCTACTTTGCTACTGCTGGACAGTTCTTCGAGCATCGCATGCATGTTGATCACGCAGTTCCACATGCAAAATCACGAGTGAACTTCAAAGGTGCTCTATCAGGACGTGATGCACATACTGTCTGGATTGGTGATGTCTTGATTCGTGCAGTTGCCGAAGGAACTGATACCTACGAGCTCAATCGCAACTTACTTCTTAGTGATGGTGCACGTGCTGATTCAGTTCCTAACCTAGAGATTGAAACCGGTGAGATTGTAGGAGCAGGTCACGCTAGTACGACTGGGCGCTTTGATGATGAGCAACTCTTCTACTTAATGTCACGTGGTATTACCTTAGAAAATGCTCGCCGACTTGTTGTCCGTGGATTTTTTAATGAGATCGTTACGGAGATAGGAATCGAATTGATTCAAGAGCGCTTAATGGATCGCATAGACGGCGAACTTGCAAAGGCAGGTGCCTAAATGTCAGATCTTCTATTCGATCAACTTGAATCAGGTAAGCCTGTCAAGCTTGAAAAGGCTGGAAAAACTATCTGTGTCACACGTGTTGGAGATGAAGTCTTTGCAATCGATGACACATGTACTCATTCGGAGGCATCACTTTCAGAGGGCGATGTGACTGATTTCAAAATTGAGTGTTGGCTACATGGTGCCGAGTTTGATCTTCGCACAGGTGAGGCCATCACACTTCCAGCAAATATTGCACTCGAAACATACCCAGTAAGAATTGAAGCTAACCGCGTCACAGTAGAGATTTAATAGAGAAGAGAGAGAAATATGAGTACATTAGAAATACGTAATCTGCAGGTCTCGGTCAACACTGATGCTGGCGCCGTTGAAATTCTCAAAGGTGTAGATCTAACGATCACATCCGGTGAGACACATGCCATCATGGGACCAAATGGCTCTGGCAAGTCAACACTTGCTTATTCAATCGCCGGCCATCCTAAATACACCATCGTTGGCGGTTCGGTCACACTCGATGGTGCTGATGTTTTAGATATGACTGTAGATGAACGAGCCAAAGCTGGTTTGTTTTTAGCAATGCAGTATCCAGTTGAAGTCCCCGGAGTATCGGTGTCAAACTTTTTGCGCACAGCAGCTACAGCACTTCGTGGCGAGGCTCCGAAACTTCGCACATGGGTAGGAGAGGTAAAGGAGGCGATGGAGGCACTCAATATGGATCCAGCCTTTGCATCTCGTAACGTTAATGAGGGTTTTTCCGGTGGTGAAAAAAAGCGCCATGAGATTATGCAGCTTGAACTATTGAAGCCCAAGATCGCAATTCTCGATGAGACCGACTCAGGCTTAGACGTCGATGCTCTTCGAATTGTCTCTGAGGGTGTTAACCGCGCTAAAGAGAACAATAATTTGGGAGTGGTCTTAATTACTCACTACACACGTATTCTTAAATACATAAAACCTGATTTTGTTCACGTCTTTGCAAATGGACGTATCGTTGAAGAAGGCGGGCCGGATTTAGCTGACAAGCTAGAGGCAAATGGTTACGCAGATTATGTAAGCAAGTAAAAAAACATGTCTTTCAGCGCGGCACAGATACGTAAAGATTTCCCAATCTTTGAACGTACCGTCCGTGAGGGAAAAAGGTTGGTTTATCTAGATAGTGGGGCTACAAGCCAGAAACCACTCGCAGTCATTAAGGCTGAAAGTGATTTCTACAGGTTGCATAATGCAGCTGCACACCGCGGTGCTCATCAATTAGCCGAAGAGGCCACCGATGCCTATGAAGCGGCGCGTGAAATCGTAGCCACTTTCTTAGGCGCACCAGGTGGGGCCGATGAGATTATCTTTACTAAAAGTGCTACAGAGTCCTTAAATCTCTTGGCATATGCCATCGGTAACGCCCCAGCAGGAAACCGCTTTGCACTAGATGCCGGTGATCGCATAGTCGTTACTGAGATGGAGCACCACGCAAATTTAATACCTTGGCAACAGTTAGGCGCGCGCACTGGTGCCGAGCTTGCATGGTTTAGCCTTACCCCAGATAGTCGATTAGATTTATCTTCTATCAACGATGTTATTACTTCCAACACAAAAATTGTCTCGGTAACACATCAATCAAACGTACTTGGAACCATCAATCCGCTTACTGGAATCGTTGCCCGAGCACATGAAGTCGGCGCAGTTGTAATTTTGGATGCCTGCCAATCTGTTCCGCATATGGCTATCGATGTGAAGGAACTCGGAGTTGATTTCCTAGCCTTCTCAGGTCACAAAGCACTTGGCCCAACAGGAATAGGGGTTCTGTGGGGCCACATGGATTTATTAAATGAACTGCCACCCTTCTTATTCGGTGGTTCAATGATTGATAACGTAACAATGACGACTGCAACATGGGCGCCAGTTCCGGCCAAGTTTGAGGCTGGAGTCCCAAACATGGCACAGGCTGTTGGACTAGGCGCTGCTCTTAACTATTTGACTGATCTTGGCATGGATAATGTGCATGCACATGAAAGCGCTTTAACTGGATATCTTCTTACAAAGCTGAATGAAATAGCCGATCTACGAATCGTTGGACCAACTACTAACGTTGCAAGGGGAGCCGCGCTCTCATTTACGGTAGCCGATTTCCATCCACACGATCTCGGTCAATTCCTTGATAGTCAAGGCGTTGCTGTTCGAACTGGACATCACTGTGCTTGGCCTTTAGCCAAAAGTATGGGAGTTCCTGCCAGTACACGTGCATCCCTCTATCTCTATAACGATGAAAACGATTGTGATGCTCTCGTTGAGGGCATTCTTGGTGCACAGAAATACTTTGGGAGATTTTAAATGGAGTTGGATTCGCTGTATCAAGAGGTCATCCTCGATCACTACAAGCACCCCCAACATAAAGGGTTGAGTCCTTCTTATAGTGCCCAGGTCTCTCATGTGAATACCAGTTGTGGTGATGAGATTACGCTCAACATCAACCTTGAAGGCGATCTGATCAGTGAGCTCACATGGGATGGCCAAGGTTGCTCGATTTCACAGGCAAGTGTGTCAATGATGACTGATTTATTGACAGGCAAGAGCCTAGAACAAGCGGCGGTGATCGTGAAGAGTTTTTCGGAGCTCATGGCCAGTAAGGGCACATCAGTAGGAGACCCACTCGTGCTAGAGGATGCAGTTGTTTTTGCTGGTGTTTCAAAGTTTCCAGGACGTGTAAAATGTTCACTACTTGGATGGATGGCATTTAAAGATGCTGCAATTCAAGCACAAGCTAAGGGTTAGGGAGAGCGATGACAACCAGCGTAGATGATGTAACAGAGGCGATGAAAGATGTCGTTGACCCCGAACTCGGTATCAACGTTGTAGATCTTGGTTTGATCTACGATGTCATGGTCGATGAGGCAAATATTGCAATACTTAATATGACTTTGACTTCGGCCGCATGCCCGTTACAAGATGTTATTGAAGACCAGACACGTCAAGCACTTGCTGGAATGACCACTGATGTCAAGATTAACTGGGTCTGGATGCCACCGTGGGGGCCAGATAAAATCTCTGATGATGGTCGTGATCAACTGCGGGCGTTGGGATTTACGGTTTAACACATAACTGCCTAAGGTAGAGCCATGTCGATGCACGCCATCTGGATGACTCATAGATCTATGACGGCCGATCCATCGGTCAAAGAGCAAAAACTAAAAGCCGGCACCGTTAAGCGCATTTTTACCTTCGCCAAGCCTTATCGCACAAGCATAATTATTTTTCTCATAACAGTTGTCATCGATGCAGCCCTTGTTGTGACCACACCGTTGTTATTGCTACGTCTGATTGATGATGGAGTGATTCCAAAAAATGGTGCATTGGTTACACAATTGGCTCTTTTCGTTGGCCTGATAGCAATCGCTGATGCAGGTATGAGTATGCTCGGCCGTTATTTCTCATCACGCATTGGTGAAGGTCTTATCTACGATCTGCGCTCTTTAGTCTTTGCACATGTGCAACGTCAATCCATAGCTTTCTTTACTCGTACCCAAACGGGGGCGCTCATATCACGTATAAACTCGGATGTAATGGGTGCACAACAAGCATTTACTGCAACTCTGTCAGGGGTGCTCAGCAATGTTGTATCACTTGTCTTAGTGGGTGTAACCATGATGATTTTGTCATGGCAGATCACGATCTTTTCACTCTTGTTACTTCCGCTTTTTCTGATTCCCACGAAATGGGTCGGAGGAAAACTACAGTCGTTAACCCGCGAATCTTTCAATGTCAACGCCGAAATGTCGAGCACAATGACTGAGCGATTCAATGTATCAGGAGCGATGTTAGTAGCACTCTACGGGCAGCCAGATCGCGAACAAGAGTTTTTTCGTTCACGGGCCAGACGCGTTGCAGATATTGGCATTAAAAGTGCAATGCTCAATCGCTTATTCTTTATAGCTTTAACAAGTGTGGCAGCGATTGCCACAGCCTTTGCCTATGGAATCGGTGGTCACTTAGCTATAAAAGGGGGAGTAACTGTAGGTACCTTGCTTGCAATTACAGCGCTACTGGCACGCCTATACGGACCGCTGACTGCGCTTTCCAATGTTCGTATAGATGTTATGACCTCATTAGTCTCCTTTGAAAGAGTATTTGAAGTTTTAGATTTAGAGCCTATGGTTAAAAACCGTGAAGGTGCAGTCGCATATCACGCTAAGAACCCGCGTATTGAGTTTAAATCCGTTGGTTTTGCTTATCCTCGGGCCAATGAGATATCACTTGCCTCCCTTGAATCGGCAGCTAAACCCGAAACTGTTGAGAGCGGTGAGGTCCTAAAGAATCTCTCCTTCGTTGCAGAGCCTGGAACGTTAACAGCGCTCGTTGGCCCATCGGGTGCTGGCAAAACTACAATTAGTGCATTGATTCCACGGCTCTATGACGTAACTAGCGGTTCAATCACAATCGATTCCCACGATATTCGAGATTTAACAATCGAGTCATTGCGTTCCTCTATCGGTGTCGTAATGCAAGATGCCCACCTCTTTCACGAGACTATCGCTGAAAATCTGCGCTATGCAAAGGTTGACGCCACGCAGGCTGAGATGAAGTCAGCATGTGAAGCGGCACAGATTTGGAGGCTCATTGAATCACTTCCTAATGGCTTAGAGACCATGGTAGGAGAGCGAGGACATCGCTTATCGGGTGGAGAGAAACAACGCCTTGCAATCGCACGTCTACTTCTTAAATCTCCGGCAGTAGTAATTCTCGATGAGGCAACTGCGCATTTAGATTCAGAGAATGAGTCTCTTGTTCATACAGCCCTTGAAAATGCTTTTAAGGGACGGACAAGTATCGTTATTGCACATCGCTTAAGTACTGTGCGAGATGCAGATCAGATTCTCGTTCTGGACAATGGTTCGATAGTTGAGCGTGGAAAGCATGAAGAGCTCGTGGCTCTAGGTGGTCTATATGCCGATTTGTACAATCGTCAAGACTTAACGGGTGCGTCTAATTAAAATTCGGCCATAGATAACCAGGCCGGCAAAAAATAGCCATTGCAAGGCATATGCCATGTGTGGGCCATCGCTTAACTCTGGTAGCTGTGAGGCGACTTCAGGTGTCAGTGATGGTTCAGAGCCACTCAGTAGATCTAAATAAAAATCCTCAGTTTCTAATCGCGACTGTGCGTTAAGTTCGGCAACTAATCCTTTACCACTTGCAGGAAGTGCGAAGAATGAACCACGCGGAAGAGAGGAGTCCAAGCGCAGACGACCAGTTATCTCTACAACTCCCGAAGGGGTTTTTCTTACTGCAGGGGGAGTGGTCACGGTGATACCTGCCTTAACCCATCCCCGGTCAACCCAAAATCTCTTGTTATCACTTGAAGTGAAAATTGTTAAAACGTCAAAGCCATAGACACCTTCGGAATATCTATTGCGCAGCAAAATTTGTTCGCTTTCATTGAATTCTCCGGTAGTGCTCACGCTCTGCCACTCATACCGCTGCGGTGCTTTATCAACAGTTGAAAGTGGTTGGACATCAAAACCGATATGGGTTTCAATTGAAGTATTACGTGCATGTCGATCAACACCACGGTGATACTGCCACTGAGCGGCCCATAAACACAGGACGATAAGAGCCAGGGCTACTAGTGATTTAAAGATCGCCCACGGCTCGCGTTGCATAGGCCTACTTTAGTTTATGAAATCGCTCGCGGATTCTCATCCTGAACATTTGCCCCAGGTGTGAAAGTCTCCCGGCCCGCGTTTGCAATGACAACAGCGAAGTATGGGAGTGTGACTGCACCCAATAAGGCGACCCAGCGATAGGGGCTAGGTAATATAACTGTCAAAATAAAGCAGGCGGTGCGAATCATCATCGAAATAAAGTACCGCTTCTGACGGCCCGCTTGATCGGCACTTAACGCTTTAGGAGCGCTAGTGATATCGAAGATTTCCTTCTCATCGGCCATACCAGCAAGCCTATTACTCGACATCAATGAGTGCATCTTTTGAATACCTCGCAGTAGCCAGTAGATTTGCTCACATGAGTTCACTCGCCTTAGTCACAGGTGGCAATCGTGGAATTGGTTTAGCTATTGCTCGTGCGCTCAAAACCGCCGGCCACGATGTCATAGTCACTTATCGCTCAGGTTCTGCCCCTGCTGAATTTAAAGCGGTAGTGATGGATGTTACTTCTACCGAAAGCGTTGATGCAGCCTTTGATTCAATCGAAGCGCAATGGGGCCTACCAGAGATCATTGTTGCCAATGCCGGTATGACTAAGGATGGTCTTGTCATGCGAATGAGTGATGAGGATTTCGAAAATGTTGTTAACGCGAATCTTACGGGTGCATTTCGTGTGGCACGTCGAGCAACTAAGGGGTTATTAAAGTTAAAGCGTGGACGGTTAATATTTATAGGCTCAGTTGTAGGCGCAGCTGGTTCGGCTGGACAGGTTAACTACGCTGCAAGTAAATCAGGCTTAGTTGGAATGGCTCGATCATTTGCCCGAGAGATTGGTAGCCGCGGAATCACCTCCAATGTCATTGCACCGGGATTTGTTGAAACTGATATGACCTCATCACTTGATGAGAAGAGACGCAACGAGATTGCAGCATCGGTTCCGCTGGGGCGTTTTTGTAGTGCTCAAGAGATTGCAGATGTCGTTGCATTTATTGCATCACCACAAGCTAGCTATATAACTGGGGCAGTGATCCCTGTTGATGGCGGATTAGGTATGGGACACTAAATGGGAATTTTGGATGGCAAGAAGATACTTGTTACGGGCGTGCTCACCGATGCATCAATCGCATTTCATATTGCGCGCATTGCTCAAGAGCAGGGCGCAGATGTCATCCTCTCTTCATACGGTCGTGTTCTCTCGTTAACAACTCGTATTGCAGGTCGTCTACCAAAACCTGCACCCATAGTGCAGTTGGATGTCACGAATACCGAAGATCTCGATGCTCTTGAATCTCGCGTGCGAGAATACTTTCCTAACGGTTTAGATGGTGTCGTTCACTCCATCGGCTTTGCGCCAGAGGCGGCTCTTGGCGGAAACTTTCTCAATACATCGTGGGAGGATGTCTCTACCGCTCTGCACGTCTCGGCCTATTCGCTCAAGGCGCTGACAATGGCGGCGCGCCCACTGTTTAATGGTGGAGGTTCAGTTGTTGGTTTAGATTTCGATGCAGCCGTTGCCTGGCCAAAGTATGACTGGATGGGTGTGGCCAAGGCGGCCCTTGAATCTACATCGCGTTATTTAGCTCGTGATCTAGGTGCTGAAAATATCCGAGTTAATTTAATTGCAGCAGGACCAATCCGTGCGATGGCCGCAAAATCGATTCCAGGATTTGATGAGTTTGAGAAAGTATGGAACGAGCGATCACCCTTAACCTGGGATGTCACCGATCCAGTTCCAGCTGCCCAGGCTGCGGTCGCCCTGCTCTCAGACTGGTTCCCTAAAACTACGGCTGAGATCATCCATGTCGATGGTGGCCTACATGCGATGGGCGCCTGAAAAACACGCGATTTCCTAGATTAGCTCGGCTCGGGTAGCCTTGCTCACAGACCAGTGGCCTAACAGCTCACTGCAAGAGGAGTTACCGCTCCCACCTACATCGCCATTAGCGCGATCTGGTTCGTCGGATTCAGGGATTTACCTCCCTTTCTCCTTGCGGTTTTCTTTGAGCAGGCGCTGTAACACCAAAAGCGTTTGACTAAACCGAGGGAGCACACAGTCAGCACTGAACCACGCATTAATGATCGAATTCGCACACCCCAAATTCGTTTGATCGGACATACCGGTGAACAAGTTGGAGTAGTCGATATTGATACCGCGTTAAAGATGGCAGATGAAGTAGGTCTCGACTTAGTCGAAATCGCAGCAGAGGCTAATCCACCCGTATGCAAGATTATGGACTTCGGAAAATATAAGTACGAAGTTGCACAAAAGGCTCGGGAGGCGCGACAGAACCAGACCCACATTGTGGTGAAGGAAGTGCGTTTAACACCAAAGATCGAAAGCCATGATTACGAAACAAAGCGTAATCAAGTTGAGAAGTTTCTCAAGGGCGGCGACAAGGTGAAGGTGACGATGAAGTTCCGTGGGCGTGAGCAAACGAGGCCAGAGCTTGGATACAAAATGCTACAACGTCTGGCAACAGATATTGCAGAGTTTGGATTCATAGAGTTCGCCCCTAAACAAGAGGGACGAAACATGACGATGGTTATTGGACCGACGAAGAAGAAAACGGAAGCGGTTGCAGAAGCAAAGGCGGCACGAAAGGCCAAAGCAGATGCAGCGGCAGAGACTATGGATGGAGCATAAAGATGCCAAAGATGAAAACGCACAGCGGAGCAAAGAAGACTTTCCGCGTTACAGGTACCGGAAAGATCATGCATGAGCGCGCTGGTAAGCGACATTTGCT
>WLHF01000013.1 GCA_009702835.1 Actinomycetota bacterium | reverse complement strand
TATCGGGCAGCTCACTTTCCTTTACAAAAGTTAGCCATACCTTGTCACCATTTTGAACAAAGCGATCAACAAATGCTCGGCCAATTCCACCTGTACCACCTGTAATAAGGATATTTCTGCTCATGTAGTCATAGTAACGAGTGGAGAGTCCCGAGGGTAGTCTAATGCAGTGCCCCATACAGCTATGAGTAATAGAGAAGCGATAGCAAAGGGCTTGCCTATATTTATTGCGGCCATAAATATGCGTGCTGGAATAACTATTATGAGTCCACTGATTCCAATTCTTAAAGAGCAGTATCACTTGAGTTCGTTTCTACTCTCTTTTCTTACTTCTTTATCGGTGTTATGTTTTGCCGGAAGTGCATTTCTTATGCCCTTCGTGGGTAAAATCGGCGGAACTAACCGGATTATTGCTGTGGCACTCACGGTGCTAACAACTGCAATATTCTTTAGGGCCATAGGCAATTTGCCAATGCTCTTTATTTCTTCCCTTACCGTTGGAATTGCGATTGCAGTTCTCAACTTCTCCTTGCCAGTATGGGTAAAGGAAAATGCTTCCGAGCATTCAGGTCTAGTAACAGGCATATACATAACTATCATGGGCGTATTCGCTGCAGTTTCAGTTGCAGTTGCTGTCCCCTTGGCACATGTCTCATCCTGGGGATGGCGTTTATCCATGGTCCCATGGATGGTAATTGGCTTGTTTTCGTCGGCCTGGTGGCTATTAAAAATCTCAAAAGCATCCGAAACGCAGCACATGCAGCTACCCTCAACTTTTCATCGCCAACTCTTGCACAGATCAGGCGCATGGAGCATTGCAATATTTTTCGGATTACAGTCAATGATCTTTTACGGCACAGCAACCTGGTTTCCAACGATTTTGGTTTCAAAGGGCTTTACTTTAAGTAATGCAGGCTTTGCAGTGTCGATAACCGGGCTCTTTGGCTCACTACTTGGAATCGCAGCGCCATATTATTCATCAAAACTTCGCGACCTTCGCTTGCTTTTAGCCATAGTTGGATCTGCAATCACTCTATGTTTCATTGCCATAATTTTTGACCATAGTTGGCACTTAATTATTTGGCTACTTATTTCTAATATTGGGCTCTCCATTAGCTTTCCCCTCTCCCTTTTATTAACAGTTACAAGGAGTACAGGAGCAGGTGAAACACGTTCACTTTCAATCATGGCTCAGGCCATTGGTTACTTGATGGCAGCAAGTGCGCCGGGCATTGTTGGAGCGATATTTGATGCAACTTTGAATTGGAATATTGCCCTACTCTTCCCGGTTGGGCTCTCTCTTGCCTTGGCCACCGTTGGATACTTTGCAGGCAAACCAGATAAAATACTAATAGATGCTTCTTAACTCACCCTCCCAAGTATCTATTAGTGAGTAGTTAGTATTGGTATTGAGGATCAGATGAAAGGGGGGCCCGATGTTTGAAGTGATTTTCTTGGGAATTTTGCAGGGCCTGACCGAGTTTTTGCCAATTTCATCGAGTGCCCACCAGCGCATTGCGGGGGAGTTTTTTAGTAATGCTCAAGATCCAGGTGCGCGTTTTACAGCCATTACCCAAATTGGAACTGAACTGGCTGTACTTATATTCTTCAGGCACGACATCAAGAAAATTATTGTGGCATGGATTCGTCAAACATTTATGCGAGCCTCATTGCCAAGTGATGAAAAACTGCAGGCTCGTATGGGTTGGTTGATTATCGTTGGATCAGGACCAATCGTTATCTTGGGCTATCTTGGAAAAGATATTATTGCTAACGACCTTCGCTCTTTGTGGCTTATAGCCTCGGTTATGATTATTTTTGGCATCATACTTGGACTAGCAGATCACTATGGCAAGAAAGATCGCGGACTTAGTGATTTGAAAACATCGCACGGTATTTTATATGGATTAGCTCAAGCTCTTGCATTAGTGCCAGGAGTTTCGCGATCTGGTGCAACGATCGCCATGGGGCGCTTTCTTGGTTACAGCCGTGAAGCCGCACTGCGTTACTCATTTTTATTAGCACTGCCGGCCGTATTTGGAAGTGGTTTGTATGAACTTAAAGGCGCAGTTGGCGACAGCACCGAAATGCAGATTTTCTCCCTAACCCAGACATTTATAGCTACATGCATTGCATTCGTAGTTGGCTACGCAGTTATCGCTTGGCTTCTTAAGTTCGTCCAGACAAAAAGCTTTATGCCCTTCATCATTTATCGCCTTCTTTTAGGCTCAATCCTGCTGGTGTTTCTTGCTACGGGTGTCATTAACGCTTGAAACTTAACTTCCAGGGCTCACCGTCGACATATTGAAATCTTTAATAACCAGCGCTGGCGTTGCCATATTAAACATATCGCCGGCCCATTCACGCGGCTGAGTCCACTCCGTTGCACCGGCATGAACAATGCGAGACAGGGCTGAAACCGGCGAATCATTCCAGCGGAAGTTATTGGTGGCACCAACAACTTCGCCACCTTTAACGTGATAGACACCGTCGCGAGTTAAACCAGTAAGCAGTAGTGAGTTTGGATCAACCATACGGATGTACCAGAAAGTTGTAAGGAGAAGCCCGTTTTCAACTTTCTTCACTAAATCCTCGTGTGTGCCGGTTCCGCCATCAACACTAATAACTGCATTTTCTCCCATAGGGGTGAAGTCGAGCTTTGTTAAGGCAGCAGTTGCACGTGTTTGGATTAAGGATTGCAAGGTGCCATCTTTAAACCAATTTACGCGCTTGATTGCTTGGCCATTATCGAAGACAGATGAGAAGGGAGAGCTCACCGCCGTTGCAACAAAGTTGGCTGCTGGCAAATCTTTGTAATCGGGATCTGTAAAGAACTGAAAACCCACGTTTGAGAGTTTTTCTCCTACGCGAGTTCCGCCGCCTTTTTTAGAAAAGACTGATTGGCCTTCATGAGCATCGCGCGCAGCAGATACCCACATCATGTAGATAAATAAATCGGCAACTGAACCTGATGGTAGAACCGTGTCATAGCGACCTGCAGGTAGATCTACTTTTCTTCCCTGCCAGGTTAAGCGTTGGCGTATCTGTGCATCGATGGATGCAACCGATACATCTTTAAAGTCACGGGTTTCAACGCCGTTCCATGTTGAGCGCGTACGGTCGTGGGACTTGCCAGTCATCTCTACGCGGCCAACGGGGGCATCTTTGCGAAGACGCAGTCCACCCTTTGATCCAATCCATGTTGTCTCACTTGTATGTTCGGCATAACCAAAGAGTTCGATTGCATCGGCAACTGATCGCAAAAACATATCGCCAAGAGCTGGTGCAAATGTTGAAAATACCTCTGGGCCAGTAGGAACGTGGGGAGCGCTCCAATCACCAATAGAGAGATTGGTAGCAAGGGGTGCAAAGTCTTCGGCCGCTCCGGCCGCCTTTGCCGCAGCAACTGCCTCGCTAAGAAGTGTTGGAATATCGGCCAGAGTGACATCGGTGCGAGTGACTCCGCCCGATGCCATACCGGCGGCGGTTGCAACAAATGCAATCACTGTTACGTTGCGCTCTTGAATAACACCATTAGTTGTCAATGTGCTGCCCGCCCAACGCAAGTTAGCTTGCGTCCTATCCTTTACAACGACGATGCAGTCATCGCATGTGGCACTAGATGTAATCTTTTCAATAAGATCTTGAGCAGAGATCATTTTCCAGCCTCCGCAACGGTATTTAGAATATTTACTTTGTCGAATATCGCCGCTGGGCAGCCATGGCTTACAGCTGCAACTTGGCCAGGTTGGGCCTTTCCGCAGTTAAAGGCGCCACCTAATACATAGGTAGATGGCCCGCCAACAACTTTCATGGAGCCCCAAAAATCAGTCGTTGTTGCTTGGTAGGCAACGTCTTTTAGTTGGCCAATGATTTTTCCATTCTTAACACGATGGAACTGCTGACCGGTAAATTGAAAGTTATAGCGCTGCATATCGATAGACCAGGACTTATCGCCCTTAATAATGATGCCATCCTCCATCGATGAAACCATTTCATCGTAGGTTGGTCCAGTTGGATTTGCGGCCAATGAGACATTGGGCATGCGTTGGATTGGAACATGCGCGGGGGAGTCAGAGTATGCGCAGCCATTACTGCGATCTCGGTTAACGCGGGCGGCGATGCGACGATCTAACTGGTAGCCAACCAAGAGGCCATCTTTAATTATGTCCCACTTCTGTGCAGCAACACCTTCATCATCGAATGCAACAGTGCTCAAACCGTGGGCAGTATTTCGATCACCCGTAACGTTCATGAGCGCAGAGCCATATTTCAAAGTATTCAACTTATCGGGTGTGGCAAATGATGTGCCGGCATAGTTTGCTTCATAACCAATTGCGCGATCTAACTCTGTTGCATGTCCAATTGACTCGTGGATTGTTAACCAGAGGTTAGATGGATGCACCAGTACGTCATATCGACCAGGTTCAACTGAGGGCGAGAGAGTTTTTTCCGCCAATAATGTAGGAAGCTCTGCAATCTCAGCATCCCAGTTCCAGTGCGTATTTCCCATCCACTCCCAACCAAAGCCGGCAGGCTGAGCCAAAGTACGCATAGATTCGAAGCCATTAGTACCGATGGAAATCGCTTCAATCTGAGTCTGAATTCGCACACGCTGCTGTGTAGTACTTGTTCCATATGAATCGGCATAGTGCTTCTGCTCTTTAACATACATAGTATGAGCAGATGTGTGATTAACGCTCTCGTGCTTTAACAACTCATTACTTAAATGCGCTAGGCGATCTTTTTTATCAGAATCTGAGATTGAAAATGGATCGATTTCATACTCGGATACCCATGTTTGGTGTGCATAAACCGGCTCGGTCACAAGGGAGACAAGCTCAGTTGAAAGAGGCTTGGATGTTTTTGCCATCGCAACTGCAGTAAGAGCTAACTTCTTGGCCGTTGCAACTGAGATCTCGGGAGATGATGCAAAGCCCCATGCACCATCAACGATTACCCGGACACCAAGTCCGGCCAGAGTTTCATCACTTTGTGTCTCAGGTTTTGCATCACGCAGTGAAAGTAGGCCAGTGCGTGTACGTTCAATGCGAACATCAACATGGGATGCACCAGCAGCTTGCGCTGCCCCGATAGCGGCATCTGCGACGGCCGATAGTGGAAGTGCTAAGAAATCTGCATCTACATTTTTTCTCACTCCCGAACCCTAATGCTCACTCGAGTTAGTTGCCAAGAAAATCTCTAGCGGCGCTTTTTTGAGCTCAAAGCGGCGATAATTGGATAAATAGATCGAAAAACCACCCAAATCAGCGTGGTTGAGCGTGATTTAGCGCCTTTTGCTGGCAGGATTCATTATGTTAACTTCAACTAAGTACTGGAGAGTTCACAATGAATAAGAAAGAAATCACTGCAAAGTTGGCTGCAAATTCAAAGCAGAGCGAGAGCGCTGTATCAGCAGTACTAGAGGCTCTTGAGGAGCTTGCAATTAAAATGCTCCAGAGCAAGGAGAAGCTTGTGCTACCTGGCTTCATCTCAATCGAGGCAGTTGCACGTGCGGCACGCTCAGGCCGTAACCCACAAACCGGCGCGGTTCTGCAGATCCCTGCACGCACTGGCGTCAAGGTCAGCGCTGGAACTAAGCTCAAGAAGGCTGTTGCAAAGTAAAAAAGTAATTAAGAATCGGGCGTGAGATTTACTTCTCGCGCCCGATTTTTTATTATTGTAATTTTATAGGGTTGAAACTTGGCGCTTGGCCTTTGCCAGCCATGCAGGATTAATCTCTACACCCCAACCAGGTGCCGATGGAATCTCTATCTTTCCATCTTCAATTGCAAAGGGATTGCCTAAAAATAGATCTTTTTGCCATGGATAGTAATCAAAGCCCTCAATAGAGAGTTCAAGGTATTTACCGGGATTATCAATTGCGCCAAGTAAGTGCATGGTACAAATTGTTACGAGTGAGAGATTTGCGCTATGCGGTGTGATTGGCATTCCAGCTTGTCTAGCCATCTCAACAACTTTTAACGTTCTCCAGATGCCACCCATATACATAATGTCAGGCTGGAGAACATCAACAGCGCCCATATCGATCATTCGCTGCCATGTCACTAAATCCCAATCTTGCTCTCCACCAGTTACATCGATCGAAAGAGCCTCGGTGACTTGTTTAGTCTCCTCAAGCTCCCAGTATTTGCATGGCTCTTCAAAGTGGCTGATACCTTCGGCTTGTAGCAGTGCACCGACTTCAATGGCACGCTTGGGAGAAAATCCGCTATTGCCATCAACTAACTTTGAAACTCCATCACCCAATGCTCGAGAAACTACTGGCACGACCTCTTCTGTGCGCCCCGGCCACTCATCAATGTCATTGCCGCATTCGGCGCCGACTCGCCATTTGAATGCATCAAAGCCAAACTCATCTCGTAACTTTACAAATCTATCGGCCTCTTGCTGCGGCGTTATGTCACGCTTCATTGAAGATGCATATGTGCGCAGTTTCTTAGGGGCGCCACCCAGTAATTCGACTACAGGCTTGCCTTCAACGCGCCCACGCAGATCCCACAGAGCAGTATCTAATCCGGCATTTGCACGGGCTCGATAACTACCAGGGAACTTATGTTCACGCGCTTCCACCAGAGTAATAAGTGCACCGATGTCGGAGGCGTCTTTTCCTAATACCCAAGGAGCGATTTGCCGGTGAAGGATTTGGGCGGTTATATCGGCGTGATAGGTAGATGTTTGGCCCCAGCCGATATGACCATCAGATGTAGTTACTTTAACAAAGGCTACGAACTCATCTGTAAAGGTTTCAAGCTGTGTAATTTTTCCAAAGATCATCCTGCAGCCTTCACGAATACTGGAATATCTAGTAGCGAAACTTTCACGCTCACACCGGCACCAAGACCCACCGCATCAGGACTTGGTAGCTGAGCAGTGACACGGCCCCCATCACTCATCAAAATACTGAGACGGCATGTGGCACCCAAGAAGCTGGCTGACAAGATAGAGGCGTTACCTGATTTGCTAGCAACGACATCAATACTCTCTGGTCGCACTAATGCAATTCCGGCACCTGATGTAATCGAACCTGGAAGTGTCTTTACAACGCCGCCAAGAACTTCAATCGATCCACCATTTACTTTCCCAGCAATGGGATTAGTTAACCCAACAAACTCGGCGACAAAGGCCGTCTTTGGACGGTCATAGAGTTCGGCAGGGGCCGCTATTTGTTCTAACTGACCATTTCGCATAACACCAACGCGATCGGCGATACCTAGCGCCTCTTCTTGATCATGGGTTACAAATAAAGTTGTAGTGCCAAGCTCTACCTGAATGCGGCGAATCTCTTCGCGCAACTGTGTGCGCACCTTGGCATCTAAGGCCGAAAGTGGTTCATCAAGGAGTAAAACCTTGGGCGAGATTGCAAGGGCGCGCGCCAGTGCTACACGCTGCTGCTGGCCACCCGAAAGTTGGTGTGGGTAGTGGTTGGCGTGGGTAGATAGTCCAACTAGCTCTAAAAGTTCGGCCGAACGCGCCTTGCGTTTATCTCCAGCAGTCTTATGTGCGCGTAACTTTAATCCGTACTCAACATTTTCGCGCGCAGTCATATGTGGAAAGAGGGAGTAAGCCTGAAAAACCATTCCCATTCCCCGGCTGCTGGCCTTTTGAAAGGTTACATCTTTACCATCAACTATCATCGCTCCACGGTCTAGCTCTTGCAGGCCAGCTAGAGCACGCAGCGCAGTCGTCTTACCGCAGCCCGATGGACCAAGGAGTGCCACAAGCTCACCTTCGGCAATATCTAGGCTTAAGCCATCGAGGGCTTTGACTTTGCCAAAGTACTTAGCAAGATCAACTAACTGTACATATGCCGATGCGCTCAACGTATGGCTCCTTATCTATTAGGCGAGGTCAACGTCAAGGACGGCGCCTTGACGTTTCTTGTTGGGAATCAGCAGAAGTAAAAATAGTACAAACAATAAAGATGCTAGGGAGACTGCCACTGCCACATTTCCATTGCTGCGACCGATTTGGGCGATGACAACTTGGAAAGTCTTAAAGTTTAGAATATTTGAGATGGTGTACTCACCTAAAACTAGGGCAATTGCAATGAATGAACCGTTGATGATTCCAGTCCTAATTGTTGGCATGATGATTCCAAAAATTACCCGAGAAATTGTGGCACCTAATGTTGTAGCCGCTTCGGCCAAGGTATGAATATCCACGGCATCGAGGGCCGCAGAAAGTGAGCGATATGTGTAGGGCAGAATCAACATCGAATAGACGCCCGCTAAGGTTATTGGGGACTCACTTACATTTATTGAGATCCACCGGTATAGCGGTGCGATACCTACCACGATAACGATGGCCGGAATAGCAAGAGGTAAGAGGCAGAGTAATTCAAATGGACGTCGAAGTAGCGGTAGTTTGAGATGGACCCAAATGGCCGTCGGAACAACAAGAAAGAGAATCAGTGCCATCACGATCGCTGCAGAGATGAGAGAGCGAGTAACGGCTTGGAATAAATCCTGCTGCTCTCCAATCATCTGCCATGCTCGAAATGTGCGACCCTTATCGGCAAAGCCAAAGGGCTTTGTCGAGAAATCAAACATCGCATATAACGGAACCAAGAGATAGAAAGCTACGAAAGCGATAATGCTAAGGCGCCACAGGCGAACTCCGAGGCTTTGTCTCATCGTCTCTGCTCCCAATTACTTACCTTGCGACGAAGTAATGCATACATAGTCATGGCAATTACGACAACGATAACCATATAGAAGGATAGGACCTTGGCCTCGGCTGGATTTGATCCGCCAGTCTCACTCGTTAACGCCGTTGCAATCTGCAGAGGCGTCAAGTAATCGGCTAAGTTGATGAGAACATTTGCAGTGGCATAGGCTGAAAAAGAGTTGACGAAGAGCAATAGAGCGGCACCTGCAAAAGAGGGTGTCAAAATTGGGATTCCTACGCGCAGCCAGTACTCAAAGGACTTACCACCTAGAGCATCAGATGCCTCACGCCACTGGGGCTTTAAATTCTCCAAGGTTGGAAGGAAGACCAAGACCATTAAAGGAATCTGGAAAAATGTGTAGAGCACGGCGAGGCCATTCATACTATAGAGCCAGCTCGCATCGGCTAGAAAAGTAGTTGGTAAAAACTTTGTAGCAAATGTTAAGACAAGACCATTGAAACCAAAAGTTGCCAAGAAGGCAAAGACAAGCATGACTCCACCGAACTGGGCTAAGACACTACTGAGTGCAACTGCAACCTTATAGAAAACACCACCCGGTTTTCCTGTAGCGATCGCCCAGGCAAAAAGGCCGCCAAGGATTGCCCCAACAACGGCCGTTTTAGCTGAGAGTTCGAGAGAGTTACCAAAGGCGTGACGTGCAATGGGATCGTTAAAAACTGATTTGAGAATAGTTGTGCTCAACTCTCCGTAATTATCTCTAAAGGCGCCAGAGACAACGTTCCACGTTGGAAATAAGAGAAAAACTCCAGCGAAGGCTAGAAAGGGTAAAACACCGAGATACGCGGTTTTGCTGCGCCAATACCGAGAACCGGTCCTGCCATTGGCAGAACCGGCTCTCTTGTATTGAAGTTGAGTCAATTACTGACGACTCAGTTTTAGTTTGTTCCTACAGCTGCAGGCCATGCTGTCTTGAGATAAACACGAGCAGCCGCTGTTTGATCAGAAGTTGCCTTCTCCGCAACAACTTTGCTATTACCGATTGCAGCCTTACCGGCAGCACTCGCGCGCTTAGTCTTTAGTAGGTGTACCCAAAGAGTTGGAGTAGCTCCGCCTAGTGCCCAGTTATCGGCACCGGCCTCACTCAATGTGTACTCCATCCATAGACGTGCACACGCTGGATGTGGTGCCCATGCAGAGACTGCGCTGTTGTAAGTAGATCCAACTGCAGCAGGTGTGAACATCTTCCATACCTTGCCAGCCGCGGCCATCTGCTTGATAACGCCAGCTTGGATGTAACCATTATCGATAACAACTGGAGTCTGCCCAGATGCAATTGTGGCCTCAGTTGGGTTGACGTTAATGAAGTTACCAGCGGCCTTCAACTTAGCAAAGAATGCAACGCCCTTAGTAACATCGTCAAATGTTCCGCCAAGTGCCTTGTTAATCATGAAGATACCGTTCATGGCAGCAGATGAACCTAGTGGATCACCGTTCAGAGCGATCTTGCCCTTAAACTTTGGATCTAGTAGATCATCTAGCTTGGTGATTGTTCCCAACGCTCCGCTGTAACCAATTGTCATTGTTCCTGTGTAGTTAGGAGTTATCTGAGCAGATGGATCCACAGTTGCAGCGAATTGGAGATAGTTCCACATCTTTACCTTGTACGGGGCAAAGGTTGCAGTATTTAGATACTTAACAGCAACAGCTAAACCAAGGTCAAAGACATCGGGGGAGCGGTTAGTACCTTTATTAGTAACTGCGGCATCAATCTCTTCTTGAGATGAACCTTCTGGGTTAGCTTCATCGACCTTAACGCCGTACGCGGCCTTAAAGCCATTAATCATGCCACCGTAGTTAGCCCAGTAAAGAGGCAGCGCGATGACGTTTAACTGTCCTTCTTTCTTACATGCAGCTGCTAGTCCAGCCATGCCTCCGCCTTGTGAGGCGCTAGTAACTTTGGCCCAGTTAACTGCAGCAGACGCTGACGAACTTTGCACTACAGGAATCGCAAGTGCAACAATGAGTGTTGCAGCTACGGATCCACTAGTTAGTTTTGAAAATTTCACTATGTTCCCCTTCATATGTAAGTGGTATGTGCTTATCTCATACATCCCGACCTCTTGCACTACACGTGTTGAGCGCAAGTGGTCTGGAATCTTGAACTTACGCGAAACGCTACTTAGTCAAAGACCAAGACGTTTCGTGAGCCTTCTCCCGCCCGTAATCGATCAAAGGCTGAGTTAAGACCCTCTAAACCTATCCGCTCAGAGATGAGTTCGTCTAGGAAAAGATGTCCATTTAGATAACTTTTGACTAACGTTGGAACATCCTCTCTCAGATTTGCCGAGCCGAAGTAACAGCCCTTAATCCACTGCTCATTGACAAAGGGGCCGGCATCGAGCGTGAGCGTGGCGCCGTTTTTGAGTAGACCGACCAAAATCAACCCGCCATCGACATCGACGGTGCCCCAGGCCTGTTGAATTGTTGATTCGCGACCCAAGGCCTCAAAGGCATAGTCAACGCCACCGCAGATCTTCTTGACCTCGGCGACCGGATCAGATGTTGATGCATTTATAGTGTGAGTCGCACCGAGCTTTCGAGCCAGCTCTAATTTTTCATCCGTTACATCGATTGCAATAATTGTTGTAGCCCCAGCCATGCGAGCCCCTTGCACGATATTTAAACCAACTCCGCCGCAGCCAAAGACGCCAACGCGCGAGCCGCTCTTTACTTTAGCTGTATTCATGACTGCGCCATAGCCAGTTAGCACTGCGCAACTAATGAGTGCGGCGCGATCAAGTGGCATCTCCTTTGGAATGACCACCGCGCCAGATGCTGGCACCACAACGTATTCGGCAAATGATGCAACGGTTAAAAAGTGATTAACTTTTTCACCATTGTGGCTCAATCGACTTGTGCCATCAAATAATCCACCAACAGACATGGCATTGCCGGCGGTCGAGCAGTAGTTAGGACGGCCAGATTTACAGTAATCACAACTGCCGCAGTTAGGCACAATCGACATAATGACGTGATCACCTGTTGCAAAACCGGCAGTGTCTGGCCCAACTTCAACTATTACACCCGCGGCCTCATGTCCGATTACGGCTGGGAATGGAACTAACTTTCGCTTTCCATCGATGGCATTTAAATCACTTGCACACAATCCGCTTGCGGCAACTTTAACAAGTAGTTCGCCAGATTTTGGCTTATCTAAATCTAATTCACGCACTACAAAGGTAGATCCAACGCCATCTAGAACTGCAGCCTTCATCTTCATGACAATCTCTTCTCTTATTTAGTAGTTAATTAAGATCTATCCAGGTGGTCTTTAAAGCGCTATAGGTATCTAGAGCATGTAGAGATTTATCGCGGCCACTGCCCGATAATCCAAAGCCACCAATAGGTGTGATGACATCGACCATATCGAAAGTGTTAACCCAGACAGTGCCGGCCCGCAAGCGCCGTGCAAGAGTGTGTGCTTTAGCGATATTGCCCGTCCAGATTGAGGCGGCCAAGCTGTACTCAGTGCCGTTGGCGATTGCAATCGCCTCATCGGCATCTTTAGCATCGATAGAGGTTAAGACTGGGCCAAAGATCTCTTCTTGAGCAAGACGTGATGTCGCTTTAACGTTATCGATTAACGTTGGTGCAATCAGTAAGTCAGCACCGTGAGTTTTTTCTCCACCAAAGATAATTTTTTCGCCATCGCGGCCAATTAAATCTAAATAACTATTGACACGATCTCGCTGAACTTTCGATACTAAGCCAGCCATCTGAACCGTTGGGTCAAACTGGCTTCCAACGACAAAGCTTTTTAAGAATGTGCGCAGGTGAGCAAACAACTCTTCTTTAACTCCCTTTTCCACGATGATTCGAGATCCAGCGCTGCAAGTCTGTCCTGCGTTGTAATAAATCCCCCATCCGATTGCAGATGCTGCAGCTTCAAGATCAACGCAGTCATTGAGAATAACTTGAGCACTTTTTCCGCCGAGCTCTAATGCAACTTGCTTCATATTTGATTGCGCGGCGTACTCCAACATCTTGCGCCCAACGGCCGGGCTACCAGTAAATGCAATCTTTGCAACATCCATGTGGCGGGCAAGGGCTTGACCTGCCTCGATTCCAAGGCCGGGAACAACGTTAAAGACACCGGCAGGCAGGCCCGCTTCAATGGCGAGTTCGGCCATCTTCAGAGTACTCAGTGAAGAGTTCTCGGCAGGCTTTACAACGATGCTGTTGCCCATCGCAACTGCCGGCCCAATCTTCCATGAGGCAATCATCATCGGATAGTTCCAGGGCACAACCGCACCAATGACTCCAAGAGGCTCGCGCGTAATCATGGCAAGTGCGTTGCGGGGGGCTGGTGCTATCTCGTCATATCTCTTATCAATGGCCTCGCCATACCAAGAGATGACCCTGGCAGTATTTGGCACATCGACAGATAGTGTGTCACCAATTGGCTTTCCAGTATCAACGGCCTCAAGCAAGGCTAGCTCCTCTTTATTTTCAAGCATGAGCGCAGACCATCTCAACATAATCGCTTTTTTATCGCGCGGATTCATCTCGCGCCATGTGCCATCATCAAATACTTTCTTGGAAGATTTTACTGCGCGATCTATATCTTCGACATCACCCGATGCCACATGTGCAATAACACGATCATCATGTGGGGCGATATCTTCAAAGGTTTTCCCTGATGCAGCATCTACATAAGCGCCATTGATAAAAATCTTAGATTGTGGTTTTAAATCAAGTGCTCTTTGATGCCAGTCGGTATTTGTCGCCATAGTGCTCACCTTAATCTCTCGTTTGAATGTATGCGAGCCAGGCCTATGTTGCACATTGTGAAACTCTGGCTTAAGTCTTAACGACTCTATAGGAGGCAAGTGATGGATCGGTGGCATAGGCGATTCGCACACCTGCCGCCTTTGTTGTAGCTAAGCCTTCAACTATAAGTTTTGTTAATACTTCACCCGGTGCGACCACGGCAACCCCTGGGGGATAAGGCGCTATTAAGTCGGCAGAGATTCGGCCCACGGCCTTTTCGGCGCTCACCATCTCGGTCTCTGCAAAATAGGCATCGCGCATTGAGATCGCAACCGTTGGAATGACTGACCAGCTCAGAGAGGTAGCGGTTGTGCGCGGGGATTTCTGTTGTGATTTTAGGATTGGGATGAGCGCTGTGGCTAAGTGATTGAAATCCTCTTTCGAATCTACCAAGGTCGCTAAGAAGACAATAGTGTCGCTATCGGCCATTTCAACCCGGATGAACTGTGCCTGCAGCGCGTTTTCAATCTCAACACCCGATGCACCTAGCTGATTAGCGCGCAGAACAATCTTGGTCGGATCAAAACGGCCAGTTGGAAAATCAGCCGCGTTTAAAAAAATTGGATCATCAAAGTGTGACTGAACTTCACTCTTAAATGCCTCAACATTTATAACTAGATCCGAGATTAACTGTTGACCTCGAGTTTGCAAGAGTGCACGACAGCCATCGATAGAGGCTAATGGGGCACCTGCCGGTGAAGTTGTATGGGTAGTTTCAAAGCTTTGCTCGATGCGCTCTAAGTTTAAATATTTTCCTTGCGCGATCAATATCGCCGATGCGCTGTAACCAGGTAGGGCTTTATGAGTACTCGTTATTAATGCATCTGCCCCCATCGCCAAACAGTGTGCAGGTACGGTAGTTGAAAAACCAAAGTGTCCGCCCCATGCCGCATCTACTATTACTGGAATTGCATGTGCATGTGCGGCATTTATTAGGGCTGGCAGATCAGATAACGTGCCTAAATACCCAGGTTCGGTTAATAAAAGTGCAATTGGTTGTTGATCGATCACTTTTTCAAACTCAGCGACAGAGATTCCAATAGGAACGCCAGTTGCCGCATCAATTTGCGGTGATAACCAGATCGGCTCTAAACCTGCCAGTACAAGAGCGCTTAAAACCGAGCGGTGTGCAGTACGCGATAAGGCAACTTTATCTCCTGGTTTTCCAAGGGCTAAGATCACCGCCTGATTTGCATGGGTTGAACCACCCGTTGAAAAGCGGGCATAATCCGCCCCCCACAATGTGGCGGCAAGGGCTTCGGCCTCTTTTAATACTTGGTTAGTTAATTTAATCTCATCGAGACCACCATATAAAGGTGTATCGCTATCAACGACTAAACCGAGTCCGGCATCTAAGCGCGAGGCTCTCTGTTTGTGACCTGGGATCGTGAAGGGTTGACGCTTGCTCTCAAAATAGGAGAGGTAGGCATCTAATAATGGTGCCGAATCTCTCAGTGACCTCATAGCCTAAGCCTAACTTCTTGGCCCCTGCTTGAGAAATAAGGGCTTAGACTTTCACCATGAACACACTGACTAATCTGACCCAAGAACGTCGCCTGGTCACAGCTATTCCGGGACCAAAATCTATTGAGGCGCTCAAACGCCGAAGTGAAGCGACATCACAGGGATTAGGCATGGCCATTCCAGTCATTATCGAACGCGCAAGTGATGCAATCTTGCTCGACATTGATGGCAACCAGATTATCGATTTGGGCTCAGGAATTGGTGTTGTCGGTGTTGGTAACTCAGCCAGTCGCGTAGTTGATCGCGTAATTGAACAAGTGCAGGCATTCACACATACCTGTTTCACTGTGGCGCCTTACATGAACTACATCGAAGTCTGCGAAAAACTCAATGCCATGACACCAGGTACACATAAAAAGAAATCACTTCTCGTTAACTCAGGTGCTGAGGCAGTTGAGAATGCCGTCAAGATTGCACGTCATTACACTAAGCGTCCCGCAATAGTTGTCTTTGAACATAGCTATCACGGCCGAACAAATTTAACGATGGCATTGACTGCTAAAAATATGCCATACAAAGAGGGCTTTGGCCCCTTTGCTCCCGAGATTTATCGCGTACCTATGCCATATTCATTTCACTGGGTCGGCAATCAAGCAACGATTACTGAAGATGCAATTGAGATAATCACTCATAAAATTGATAAAGAGATCGGTGCGCATAACGTCGCAGCGATTTTGATAGAACCTATTCAAGGTGAGGGTGGCTTTATCGTTCCGCCAAAGGGTTTTTTGCCGGCGCTCGCAAAATATTCAACAGATCATGGGATTATTTTTATCGCCGATGAAGTACAGACTGGCTTTGCCCGTACCGGCCATATGTTTGCAGTTGAAGAGGAAAACGTTGTACCAGATATCATGGTCACAGCTAAGGGAATTGCCGGGGGATTGCCACTTGCTGGCATCACTGGCCGCGCAGAGATTATGGACTCAGTTCATGCATCTGGCTTGGGCGGAACATTTGGCGGAAACCCACTCTCGTGTGCTGCAGCCCTTGGTGCAATCGAGACGATGGAGGCTGAAAACCTCGTGGTGCGCGCCCAACACATCGGGAAGATTTTGGGAGACTCGCTTCGCGCTCTGCAAAAGAAGTATCCAATCATTGGAGAAGTCCGTGGTCGCGGTGCGATGCAGGCCATTGAATTAGTAGATGTTGGTACTAAGAATCCAAATACTGCAGCGATGAATGCAGTTGTTAAGTACTGCCAGAGCAAGGGCGTGCTAGTTCTAACCGCTGGCACTTATTCAAATGTGATCCGCTTCTTGCCACCATTGGTAATTACCGATGATTTATTACAGGATGCCTTAGGCGTTCTCGAAGAGGGATTTGCCTCTCTTTAAGCCTCTAACTTATAACCTAGACCACGAATAGTCTGAATTAAAACTGGATTAGCAGGTTCAACCTCAAGCTTTGAACGAAGACGCTTAATATGAACATCAAGAGTTTTTGTATCACCAAAGTAATCCCCGCCCCATACGCGGTCGATTAACTGCGAACGTGTTAGAACGCGTCCAGAGTTGCGCATTAAGAACTCAAGGAGTTCGAACTCCTTTAATGGAAGTGCTATCGGGTTTCCATTAATTGATGCCTGGTGACGGGCGGTATCTAATCTGATTGGCCCAACGGAGATTACTTCGAGATCACCATGTAACTCTGCATCTGATATTCCACGGCGAAGAACGGCCTTGATACGAGCTATTAACTCACGTGAAGAGTATGGCTTGGTTACATAATCATCGGCGCCTAGCTCTAGGCCAACGACCTTATCAATCTCTGCATCTTTAGCCGTTAACATAATGATTGGCACTTGTGATGTGGTTCGAATAGTGCGGCATACATCTACACCTGAAACCTCGGGAATCATAAGATCAAGCAGAATTAGATCTGCGCCCTCTTTGGCAAATGTATTGAGGGCAGCACGCCCATCTTCAGCCACACTTACCTCAAAGCCCTCTTTACCAAGCAGGTATGCCAAAGCCTCGGAAAAAGAGGACTCATCTTCAACAATAAGAATCTTTGTCATTGTGGGCTCTCAATACTTGCTTCGTAGATAGGTAATCTGAGTGAAAAAGTACTACCCACGTTTTCTACACTCCACACAGTGACTTCACCACCATGTTTAGCGGCAACATGTTTAACGATTGATAGTCCAAGTCCGGTTCCGCCTGTTTGACGAGATCGTGCCGGGTCGACTCGATAGAAGCGCTCAAAGATTCGATCCTGTTCAGACTCTGAGATTCCAATTCCTTGATCGCTAACTGCAATATCAATGATTGATTCAGTGAGACTTGTTGAGACTGAAACTTTTGTTGCCTCAGGTGAGTAATTAATGGCATTTTCAATTAAGTTATGAATGGCCATTATGAGTTGGTGGCGATCTCCAAGGACTATTGCGGTGGTTGATTCAGGATAAGTGACTACGATATTGCGATTGTCTGCAGATATTTGGCATTGATCAATAGCTTCACGGACTACATACTCAACTCCAACTTCTTGGGCAAGTTGCAAAGGATCTGAATCTTGCACACGCGATAAGTTGATAATTTCCTGCACTAAATCAGTCAAGCGTTTTGCTTCAGACTGCATTCGAGTTGCGAATTTAACAACTGAAATAGGCTCATCTTTTGCTCCCAGTACAGCCTCACTCAAAAGTGAGAGTGCTCCGATTGGAGTTTTAAGTTCATGAGAAATATTGGCAACAAAATCACGTCGAATATCATCTATTCTTTGTGCTTCACTCTCATCACTGAGCAGTACCAAGACGAGATCTCCTTCTGTTAATGGAATTACTGTGACCGTTAACTCATGTCTTCCTTCACCGATAGGTCCTCGAGGAATCTCAATCACTCCGACCTGCTTTGTATTATTTCGGCGCACTACGCGCACGAGTGCAAGTAACTCTGGGCTCTGGATTTTCCCATCTTTGAGAACTCCAAGTTGATCAACGCTAGAGGTCATAAAAATTGGAATCTCCCCATTGGCCAGAACTAGGGCGTGACCACCGAGCTGATTGAGGGTTTGAGTGAGCATTTCGGGAAGTTCGCGCTCGGGTGTTTGCGCCGAATCGACTCGCCGAAACTTCATGTGCGCACTCTATCCCTCCTCATATCGAGCGGTTTGCTCGTTCACCTTGCGTTCACCTAAGCGTCGGGATTTATTCATGCTTGCCACCTAGGTTTTCGCCATGGCACTTATACGCTCAGTTTTCCAGGATGAACTAGATGGCGTCTCACAGTCTTTGGTTGATTTAACTGAAATGGTTGCGCACTCGATTTCTAAGGCAACAACATCGGTTTTAACATCTGACCTTAAATTAGCTGAAGAGGTCATTGCAACCGATGATCACATCGATAACTTTCAACATGATCTCGATGCTCGCATCATCGACATTATCGCTCGTCAACAGCCAGTGGCATCTGATCTTCGTGCGCTCGTAACAGCTCTGCGAATGAGCGCCGATCTTGAGCGCATGGGGGATATGGCACATCACATCGCGAAAATCTCTCGTCTTTGCCATCCAGATTCTGCCGTTCCAACTGAACTAACCCCTGTTTTCCAAGCAATGGGTAGCGCGGCTGAAAAAATTACAAATAAAACTGGAACCGTTATTGCTACTCGCGATACTGAAATGGCCCTTGAGGTTGAGCGCGATGATGATGAAATCGACAAGTTGCACCGCCAATTGATTGGCACGTTAGTTGATCCAAAATGGCCACATGGTGTTGAGACTGCAATTAATTTAACATTACTTGGTCGCTACTACGAAAGATATGCTGATCATGCCGTTTCGGTATCACGGCGGGTGTATTTCTTGGTTACAGGAAAGTACGCGTAACTATTCGTGAGTATCCAAGAAATCGCTATTCCAGCTCCACGTGCGATTACCACCGAGCCTCGTCGCTCTGACAAGGTTTTCCGTGGCGTTGTGACTGCTGGTGGACTGTCATCGCTATTGCTTCTGGGTTTGATTGCACTTTTCCTTGGATACCGAGGCTTCGAAATTTTGCGCCAAGAGGGAATTGGTTTTATTACCCACTCTGATTGGTCTATCGCAACAGACGATGCGGGCAACGTTATTGAAAGCCACTTTGGTTTAGCGGCAATGCTCGTTGGCACAATTCTATGTTCGCTCATTGCCGTCGTAATCGCGCTCCCAATCTCAGTGTTTTGTGCCCTATTTCTCAACTTTTATGCACCTGTGTGGCTTAAGCGAGTTCTAGTGACCGTCATCGACATGATGGCAGCATTTCCATCTATCCTCTTTGGAATTTGGGGCTTCTTAGTTCTCATGCCTAGTGTTGAGTATTGGGCCAAACTCTTGCACCGCTACCTGGGCTTTATCCCCGTATTTGATATGCAGGTTCCAGTCTTTACGCGCTCTCCATTTATTGCTGGCGTTGTTTTATCAATCATGATCATTCCAATTATTACTTCGGTTTCACGTGAAATATTTTCACAGGCCCCACTTGATCGTATTCAAGCAGCATATGCACTCGGTGCTACTCGTTGGGCGATGATCAAGGCCGTTGTTATTCCACATGGACGAAGTGGCGTTATCGGCGGTGCAATGCTCGGACTTGGCCGTGCGCTAGGTGAAACAGTTGCAGTATTTACTGTTTTAAATATTGTTTTTCAAATTAATTGGCAGATGCTGCTGGGTGCAGGTGGAAACGTTGCCTCACTGATTATTTTAAAGTTTGGTGATGCAAGCCCTTATGAAATCAAGGCACTTATGGCAGCTGGATTAGTTTTGTTTTTACTTACTTTAGTTGTCAACGGTCTAGCTAATTTGATCGTAAAGACAACTGGAAAGTCGGGGAGATGAGCAGCGCGGTTACTGCAGTACCAACGAAGCCTTGGAAGCCCTCACACCAAGAGCGGGCAAGTGATATTGCTATATTCCTTATTGCAATGGCTACTTCATATGGCCTAGTTTCAGCGACTCCCATGAAAGGCAAGCTCGCCTACTTTGGATGCTTTTTTCTCGCCTATGCCTTTTTGACTTCAGTGTTTAAAGCAAGACAACGGGGAAGTGCTGCTGCTAAAGATGCACTAGTGAATTCACTTGTTGCAATCGGGGCGATTGTTACTGTGATTCCAGCAGCGAGTATTTTGGCGACAGTAGTTAAAAAAGGCCTACCAGGCATCAGTTTTGGCCTCTTTACCCACGACATGGCACTTGCAACCCCGACAGATCCACTTAACAACGGTGGGCTTTTACATGCCATCACTGGAACACTCATACTTGTTGCAATTGCGCTCATCTTTAGCGTGCCCATTGGTATTTTAACTGCACTGTATTTAACTGAGATTAAAGGTCGTTTCACTAACCCAATCCGCTTCCTTGTCCAAGCGATGAGTGGTGTTCCATCAATTGTTGCAGGACTTTTTATTCTCTCTGCGATCTTGTATCCCATTACAAAGGCTTACTCAGGTTTGATGGGCTCACTCGCTCTAACAATTTTAATGATTCCAACCATTGCAAGAACATCTGAAGAAGTATTGAATCTGATTCCCAATGAATTGCGCGAGGCTGGTACCGCCCTCGGTGGAACCCAATGGCGCACAGTTGCCATGATTGTCTTGCCAGCTGCTAAAAGTGGTCTGGTGACGGCGATAATTTTAGGCGTTGCACGTATCGCTGGTGAAACTGCGCCAATTCTCTTACTCACTGGCGGCGGCGACAGAGTAAATCCCAACGCCTTCAACGGACCAATGGGCTCACTGCCCTATTACATCTGGAAATCTTTCAATGCAGGATCCCCAGAGGCGATTACTCGAGCATGGGCTGGTCTATTAGTTCTAGTTGGTTTGGTCTTAATTCTCTTTACTCTGGCACGTTTCTTAGGCTCTAGAAAGGCTGCCAAATGACAACATCACCTGAAAGCGAGAAGGAAAAAATGGATACACATGTTAAGCCAAGTTCATTAGCGAGTGTTGCACAGGCTAAGCCCATTAAAACCCCTGGACTTCGCGCCATGGGCACTGGTCTTGAAACCCGTGGTGTTCATGCATGGTTTAGCAAGAACCACGTGCTTTCAGATATCTCACTTGATTTTGCCGCAGGAACTGTAACTGCATTAATTGGCCCATCTGGCTGTGGAAAATCAACGTTTATCCGCACTATTAACCGCATGCATGAGTTCATTCCAGGAGCTGCCATGGCGGGAGAGGTTTTACTCGATGGAAAAGATGTCTATGCACCTGGTACCGATGTCACAAAGATTCGTCTTCAAATCGGTATGGTCTTTCAAAAACCAAATCCATTTCCATCGATGACAATTGGTGAAAATGTTTTATCAGGTCTAAAACTTGCCCAGATTAAAGTAGAGAATAAAGATGAACTGCTGGAAGAGTCTTTAGAGCGCGCCGGGCTCTGGAGTGAAGTAAAGGATCGCTTAGGTGCTCATGGTGGATCACTATCGGGTGGACAGCAGCAGCGTTTATGCATCGCTCGCGCTCTGGCCGTGCGCCCACAAGTTCTTTTAATGGATGAGCCATGTTCGGCTCTTGATCCGGGTTCTACCCTTCGCATTGAAGAGACGATCCGTCACTTATCTGACACCATGACAATCATTATCGTTACCCACAATATGCAGCAAGCTGCCCGTGTATCTGACTACACCGCCTTCTTCCTATCCGATGGCGGCCCAGGACAGATGATCGAAGTTGCGCCAACAAGTGAGATCTTTTCCAGACCGCAAGATCAACGTACAGAGAACTACGTCACCGGTCGCTTTGGCTAATCATTAACCTGCTGTTCATCTAAGCGTTGGACTGCGTTTAGGTATTAAAGCCATTTCGTTAACCTAAAAACCATAAGTTTCCTCTGTAATTCAAGCCATCACCAATAAAAGGGGAATACATTGAGAATTTCAAAGCTCGCGAAGGTTGCAACTATTGCACTCGCGTTTGGTTTAGTA
>WLHF01000012.1 GCA_009702835.1 Actinomycetota bacterium | reverse complement strand
TTCTACGATCTGACTCATGGTCGCTGCGATTCGCAGAGCTAGATGGGCCCCGCGAGTTGGAATACCGAGCAGCGTGATCTGATCTGTTGAAGGGTTAGCTTCGAGAATTTCATGGGAAATACGTATCAACGCACGTGAGATATCGGGTGCGGACAGGGCAACGCTCATCTAAATCTCCTTCCCCATCTCTCAGGATGGGTCGTTAAAGGATGCGTGGCAGAGTGTATCACCGAAAATGCCAGGGCTGTGGATAAGAATCTGCGGCTATCGGTGGCGCGATTTAACCTATCGTTTATGACAACACACGATGAAATCTGTGCGCGTATACGTGCACTACGAATCTCCAAAGGCCTCTCCCTCAGCGATGTAGAGATACAGAGCCAGCACAGAATCCGTGCGGTAGTTCTCGGCTCATATGAGCGAGGTGATCGCTCCCTATCAGTAAAGCGGGCGATTACCATCGCCGATTTCTACGGGGTGCCACTCTCCTACCTCTTAGAGCCGCCGAACTCATCCTACGAGCCGCCGCTAAGAGCGGTCATCGATCTGCGTCGCATTCGCAGCATGATGGCAGATCAGGCGCACATCGCGCGGGGAGATGCTGGGCTCTCTACGGTTCTTAGATTTATCGCTGCAGTCGTAGCGCGTCGCAATGATTGGAACGGTGAAGTGCTCTCAATACGCGCCGATGATCTAACGGCCTTGGCTATGTCTATCGGAAAAAACGCCGATGAGATTAAAGAGATACTAGAAGAGAATCGATTGTTGCTGGGCCCTAAATAGCCAAGCTCTCTTTTATAGATGAGATGCGGCCCAATACTCCGTGAATAAATCCTGCAGATTCATCGGTCGAGAGCTCTTTAGCAAGTGTGAGCGCCTCATCGATTGCAACACCATCTGGAGTGGTTTCTGACCACAAAATCTCATAGATTCCAAGCCGCAAAATATTTCTATCAACTGCTGGCAAGCGATCCATATCCCAGCCTTGGGCATATGTCGTAATTAACTCATCTATCTTTCGAAAGTTATCGCCAACGCCATTGACAAGTTCGCGTGTGTATTCGCGAATAGGTCTGGCATCAGGGCCCTCTTCGACTACATCGCGCAGGTTCAACGTCTCTACAGCGCTCGTGCCACGAATGTCCGCCTCATAGAGTAAATCTAAAGCGGCTTTACGTGCCTTACTGCGGGCAGACACTAGTTAGCGCGGCCTTGGTAAGAGCCATCGCGAGTATCTACCATGACGATCTCATCTTGTTTAATAAATAACGGGACTTGAATTTCGATACCAGTTTCAACTGTTGCCGGCTTTGTTCCACCCGAAGATCGATCTCCCTGAATACCAGGCTCGGTGTAAGTAATCTTTAAAGGTACAGCGGCTGCTAGTTCGATATATAAAGGATTGCCATCATGTACTGCCACGACTGCATCTGTATTTTCAAGCATGTAATTCGCCATTTCGCCGACAGTTGCCATAGAGATTGTCATCTGATCAAATGTCTTTGCATCCATAAATACAAAGTCCTCACCCTCTTTATAGAGAAACTGCATATCGCGCTTTTCTAGAATCTCGATATCAATCTTTACGCCAGAGTTGAATGTTCGATCGATTACCTTGCCCGTTAGAACCGACTTGAGCTTTGTACGCACGAATGCCGGACCCTTACCAGGCTTAACATGCTGGAACTCAATCACGTTCCAAAGCTGCCCTTCGATATCTAGGGTTATTCCATTTTTCATATCTGCTGTTGTTGCCACGGAAAAGCTCCACTCGTTTGCATTAGTTCGGCTACCCGTTGTGATAGCAAGAGCATAAGGATACCTGCTCGTTGCTAGTGCTCTGTTCGCTCAGCCAATCAGGTTTTTAAGCGCGATTATCGCCAGTACATATGAATTTGGACCAAATCCAGCGATCGTCCCATTGGCAACACCTGAGATTACAGATGTATGTCTGAACTCTTCGCGTGAGATTGGATTAGATAGGTGGACTTCAATCAGCGGTGATGTCAGCAGCTCTGCGGCATCGCGTATGGCATAGGAGTAATGAGTAAAGGCGGCTGGATTAATAATAACGGGATATTTTTTATCGACCGCCTCATGAAGCCAACCAATTATGGTCGCCTCATCATCGCTCTGGCGGATGTCGGCCTCGAAACCATGGCTCTTAGCCGAGATTTCTATGAGATTTTTTAGCTCGCCATAGTTGAGATCTCCGTAAATTGAAGAGTCGCGAATATCTAGACGTGACAAGTTAGGGCCATTGATAACCAGTATCTTCATGAACTTATTCTCTCATATGCACTCGAGAGATCACTCTCAATTGCATCCTCTATGCGAAGCGTTGTACCAATGGCAGATAAAGCGACGAAGCGAAGTGATCTACCCCGTGCCTTCTTATCTAAGGAGAGTAATGGAAGTAACTGCGACCATGCCGCACGCGGATATGTCACTGGTAGATCTAACGAGCTCAAAATTTCACGGTGCATCGCTACAACCTGCTCTGAAAGATGGCCCTTAATCTGGGCTAACTCTGCAGCAAATACCAATCCAATTGAGATCGCCTCACCATGACGCATGGTGTACTTGCTATGAATTTCAACTGCATGACCAAGGGTATGGCCATAATTTAAAACCTCACGAGTAAAGCTCTCTCTAAAGTCGACGCTGACAACGTCTGCCTTAACCTGCACCGCTGCCTCAATAAGTGCAATCGTTGTTGGCATATCTGCGCGTAGCTGCGAGAGTGATTTTCCGCTCAAGAGATTGATAATCTTGGCATCTGCAATAAATCCACATTTAATAACCTCTGCCATGCCGGCGGCAAAATCTCTATCGGAGAGTGTTCTCAGCCATGAGAGATCGATGAGAACGCCAACTGGAGAGTGAAAAGCACCGATTAAGTTCTTTCCATAGTCGCTATTGATGGCAGTTTTACCACCAACAGCTGCATCAACCATGCCAGCAACACTTGTCGGGACAGCAACCCAATCAATACCACGCAGCCACGAAGCTGCTGCATAGCCTGCGACATCGGTGATGGCCCCTCCACCAATTCCTACGATCAAATCTGAGCGGGTAAAACCTGCCGCCCCTAACCAGTTCCACAAGGAGGTGATCGTTTCGAAACTCTTTGCTGCCTCACCATCTGGCAGGGGAAAATAGAAAATCTCGGCATCAATATCGGCTTCAAGCTGTACAGCCTTTGTCATGGATTGACTATGAATAACTGCAACTCGTGCTCGATTAGCAGCACGTTCAATAACCTGCGATCTCCAATCACAATCTATGAGTACGTCGTATGAGCGTTCGGCCTTCACGTTAATGCTTTTCATGCAAAGCCCCCTTCTCAATCGCAGCGACAATCTCATATAGTTTCATTGCATCAACTTTAATCGTTGTTGTGGCTAAATCTTCATAGATAGGTCGAC
Source organism: Actinomycetota bacterium (assembly GCA_009702835.1). GTDB lineage: Bacteria > Actinomycetota > Actinomycetes > Nanopelagicales > Nanopelagicaceae > Planktophila. Next base: position 19,053 of record WLHF01000012.1, on the reverse strand, counting down.
GCTTATCATAGAGAGACTGCCACTGCGCTCTAGGGTTGCCCAATAACAAAGGTCTGTCGCGATTAAAACCCACCCTTGGTGCGGCCACTGACAATGAAACATCAAGAAAGATAATAGGAGCATCGCTGGCCTTGAGTAGTGCTTGAGCACGCTCTGGAATGGGAGCACCTCCTCCGAGGGCGAGCACAACGCTCTCATCGAGTAAACATGAGCTGAGTGCATCAAACTCTAAATCTCTAAAAAACTCTTCGCCTTGATCTACGAAGATATCTGAAATTCTCTTACCGAACTTCTTTTCAACAACTTTATCCGTATCTAAGAAGCCCACACGTAGAGATTTCGCCAAGGCCTTCCCAACCGTAGATTTCCCACTTCCGGGAGGACCGATTATTACTGCCTTTGGCATACAAAGGCCCTACTTAAAGTTTAAGTTGTTTATATAGCTCTGGAAATTTCTGCGCGTCTCACCAACGCTATCTCCACCGAACTTCTCGAGCACAGCCTCGGCTAAAACGAGTGCGACCATAGCCTCTGCCACAACTCCGGCCGCCGGTACTGCGCACACATCTGAACGCTGGTTAATCGCTTTGGCAGGTAGGCCAGTTGCAACATCGATGGTATCTAACGCCTTTGGGACTGTAGATATTGGTTTCATCGCAGCACGCACGCGCAAGATCTCACCGTTGGACATACCGCCCTCAGTTCCGCCTGCACGATCAGTACGACGCACAATTTTTCCATCACTAGATTTTTCAATCTCATCGTGGGCCACAGTTCCGCGACGAGTAGCGGTCTCAAAACCATCTCCGATCTCAACACCCTTTATCGCTTGAATGCCCATAACCGCCCCAGCCAAACGTGCATCTAATCGTCGATCCCAATGAACATGTGAGCCAAGTCCAGGTGGCATATTAAAGGCCAGTACCTCGATAACTCCACCTAATGTATCTGCCTCAGAGTGTGCACTCTCTATCTCAGCAATCATGAGCGCACTCGTTAAAGCATCTGCGCAACGAACTGGATCATCATCGATACGTTTCATATCACCTGAATGAGGTAAAGGCGTTTCTGTTGGTACTCGCACAGAACCGATAGATAAGACATGACTTAAAATACTAATCCCAACACTCTGTTCTAGAAATGCTCGAGCAACCGCGCCGAGTGCAACACGGGAGGCCGTTTCGCGGGCACTTGCACGCTCGAGAATAGGACGTGCATCATCGAGATCATATTTCTGCATTCCCACTAAATCGGCGTGACCCGGGCGCGGGCGCGTAAGCGGTGCGTTACGGGCTAACTTTTCAATCTCTTCAGCCGGCACTGGGTCTGGTGACATAATCTTTTCCCATTTGGGCCACTCTGAATTATTAATCTGAATTGCAATCGGTCCACCCTGGGTTAGACCTAAACGCACTCCCCCAAGAATTGTTACCTTATCGGCCTCAAAGCTCTGACGGGCACCGCGACCTACGCCTAAGCGTCTGCGTGCTAAGTGGTAGTCAATATCTGCCGTAGTAATTTCAACCGATGCCGGAATCCCTTCAACGATTGCACTCAGGGCTTGGCCATGAGACTCACCTGCTGTTAACCAACGCATCTGCGTATTGTTGCAGAGATGGCCCACCCCTTGCTGCCAAATAGAGCGCGCTTCCAAAAAAGATTGCAAAAGCCATCGGGATACTGCGAGGAATTACGCTTTTAAGGCCCCACATCATAACGATCTGGAGTAGTGCCCCCAGATAGATACAGGTAACGAGAAATACTAATGAATCAATAGTGGGCAGATTAATCGCCAGAGAAAGGACTATAAATAACTTTGCATCGCCAACCCCCATTCGCAACACCAGAGCGCCGAGTATCGATGCTGCAATTGCTAACGAGATTACTTGCAGAGATGCGATCCCAGAGATAATACGTATGGCCCCGACCCAGTACATAATAAAGATCAGGTAGATATTTGGAATCCTGCGGTAGCGCCAATCGGCACACATGATAGGTAGGGCAAAGAGAGCCAGTGCAAACATAGGATGAGACTAATAAGGAGAGCAGGTATCTCTACATGCTATGTGGATGAGCCCAATGCTATGAGAGCGTGTTTGCGCATGAGAGCTGCCATAGGAGCGCGATCAATTCTAATCCCTGAAAATAATGAGACTTGGTCAATGCCTTGATGAATAAGTAGATCAAGTCCATCGATTATCGCAGCACCACGTTTGCTCCACGTTTCCAGGGCTAGAGTTGGCCAAGGATTATAAAGAACATCGAAGAAGACCCCAGTTGGATGAGATGGGAAACTGGCAGCCAGGCTATCGCTGGCACCTTTTGGTGTTGTTGAAATAATAAGATCGACGCTTTCAATGATATTGGCATCATCCCAGGCTATAAAATCCAAATCTGCACTCTCTACAGCATTAGATAGTGCTTCAATGCGAGATTGCGATCTATTCATCACTGTAATGCGGCTGGCTATTCCATCGCAGGCCGCAGCAGCAGCACGAGCAGTTGCACCACCGCCGATAATGAGTACATCTCCGCATGAATCTATTCCGTGTGCTGCAAGTGCATGTGTAAAACCTGAAACATCGGTTGTACTTGCACTCCACTCACCTTGACGTCTAACAAGAGTATTGGCGCTGCGAATTCGACGTGCAAGATCAGAGACATCCTTAGTAACACCAAGTGCCTCTTCTTTGAGTGGCATAGTCAGCGAAAGACCGGTCCAACTATCATCACAACTTTCTAAGAATTGGTTTAGTTCTCCACTCTTGATCTCAACACGTGTGTAATCGCCCTCGATGCCGAGCTCGGCATAGGCGATTGTATGAAGTAGCGGACTCAACGAGTGTTCAATTGGTGAGCCCAAGACTGCCGCCTTAATCATTTGAATGCCCCAGCCTTTCGATTCTTCTCATAGAGAAACTTCCATGACACAAACTCATCGTTAGATGCCGTAAAGCGGGTATCCCCTGGAGCAACTGTAATGAAGTAGAGCCAATCACCGGGGGCTGGATTGAGTACCCCAGACATAGCATCAACACCTGGATTCCCAATGGGTGTTGGAGGTAAGCCGTAATGTTTGTAGGTGTTGTATGGTGAGTTAATAAGCGTTGATGAGGTGCTTAAAAATATCTGCCCACGAACTTTCTTGATGTAGTGCACGGTCGAATCCATCTGTAGAGGCATGGATATCTTTAAGCGATTGAAGATTACTCGAGCGACTTTATCGAAATCCTTGGTATCGCCCTCTGATTGAACGATAGATGCGATCGTCAACAGTTGCGATGGAGAGTATTTTCCCGTCGCGTTTAAAATCTCTTTTCCGATCTGCTCGCTACTAAAACGATTGAGCATTGCCTGCACCGCCGCCGTGGCGCTAGTTCCATTTGGAAAACTATATTGAGCAGGGAACAAAAGACCCTCAGCGCTAGCAAATCCAGCTGGAAGAATAACTGCCTTGAATGCACTCGTGATCTCTTTGTCGCTAAACCCGTAAGCGCGCAACGATCCAATGATTTCACTCTTCCAAGCCCCTTCAATTACCTTAATCAGATTTGGAATTCGAACCGGGTCCAGTAACTGTTCAAGTGCCTGCGCTGCCGAAATATTTAAAGTTAAACGATGAGCACCTGGTGATACCTTTGCCGATCTTTTATCGGAAACTGCAAGGCGAAAATAGGCAGAGGAGGATTCAATTACCTTCTTTTCAAAAAGCAGTGCTGCAAGCTCTGAGCCGGTCATACCACTAGCTATATCGATGAGAATCTCTGGATCATTACTAGTGATGACACGTGTTGGAAAATCCGGCGCAGTGGCCACATTACTACGCACCGTATAAAGGCTAAGACTGAGCAAAACAACGAATACAAGCGCAGCGCACACTCGTGCAAACTTCATGAACTATTTCTTTCAATGGCTAAGGCAAACTCCAATATAGCTACCGCCGCTGCCTGGTCGATACGTGATTTTGCCGCTTTTGCATTCACTCCCGACTCCCGCATATTTCTAGCCGCACTCACAGTTGATAACCGCTCATCGATAGAGAGAATTGGAGCCTGAGTTATTGTTGCAAGAAGAGCGCAAAAATCCGCCGCTTTTTCGCTCGCCGTACCTGAACTACCATCCATATGTGATGGTTTACCAACATAAATGGCCACTGGCTCATACTCTGCAAAGATTTCTGCAATCTGCGAGTTAAGTTTCTTATCTGTGCTCGCGAGCGTAGTGAGGGGCGATGCAAGAATCCCATCAGGATCACATATCGCTACACCGATTCGTACATCGCCGTAATCAAAGGCGATACGGCGGCCTCTTTGCATGCCTACAATTATCCTTTAAGGGCTTCACAAATTGCACTCAGGGCCTGATTGAGTGCAGTGATGTCGGTTCCGCCACCTTGAGCAAAATCATCTTTACCACCGCCACCGCCACCCAAAACTGCGGAGGCGATCTTCACTAATGCACCAGCCTTGACTCCTTGGGCGCGAGCGGCATCACTTACCGCAACTACCAAAACTGGTTTGCCATCGTTGATACTGATGAGTGCAACAACGCTATTAGTGGCCTTTGCACGTAGTTCGAGGGCAATTGTTCGCAAGTCATCACCTGAAATCCCATCACTGAGAACGGCTACCGTAGTTGTGAGTGCATTAATAACTGTCGCCGTTTTTGCAATCGCGCCAATTTGAGCAAAAGCAGCTGCAGATCGAACGGCACTGAGCTCTTTTTCAATATCGCGAATCTTAGCTATGAGATCAGAGATGCGCTCGGGTAGCTCTTCAACCCGTGCACCCTTAATAATCGAAGTCAATGAATTCAAAAGGATATGCTCGCGAGCTAAGAACTGATAGGCATCAACTCCAACAAGTGCTTCAACTCTACGTACTCCAGCACCGATTGATGATTCACTCAAAAGTTTTACGACACCTAGCTGACCTGAGCGCGTGACGTGTGTACCACCGCATAATTCGCGGGCCCAATCGCCAACGCTGACAACTCGAACTTGATCTCCATATTTTTCGCCAAAGAGTGCCATCGCACCTATCTCTTTAGCTTGCGCCTGTGTCATTGTCTGGGCAGTTACCTCTAAGTTATCTAGAAGCAGGGTATTGACTCGGGATTCAACTTCATTGATGACGCTATCTGGAACTGCGCCAGTAGATGGGAAATCAAAACGAAAGCGACCCGGAGAGTTTTCAGAGCCTGCCTGAGTTGCAGTCTCACCGAGAACTTCGCGGAAAGCCTTATGGACCATGTGTGTTGCAGTGTGTGCTCGCGAGATTGCATCGCGACGCTCGACATCTATTGCGGCAAGGGCATTTTCGCCGATTTCAACTGATCCATTTAATACACGGCCACGGTGTACAAAGATTCCGGGTACCGGAGTTTGAACATCATCAATTTCGATAACGGCGCCGCTAGATAGAGTTATTGTTCCGCCATCGGCTAACTGACCGCCGCCTTCGGCATAAAATGGTGTCCTGTTTAAGATAATCTCAACATCATCCCCAGCCGTAGCACTCTTTGATGAGAGACCATCCAATAATATTCCAGTCACTGTCGATTCACTGGTTACAGATGTATATCCACAAAACTCGCTCTTGCCACTTGCATCTGCGATAGCGCGATACTCGCTGACATCGGTATGGCCACTCCTTTTTGCACGCGAATCTGCCTTGGCGCGATCCTTTTGCTCCTTCATTAAGCGTCTAAAACCCTCTTCATCGACCTCGAGGCCCTCTTCGCGCGCCATCTCTAGGGTCAAATCAAATGGGAAGCCATAAGTATCATGAAGCTTGAAGGCATCGGCGCCGGGCAATGTCTTGCTCTTACTTTTTTTGAGAGATGCACTGGCAACTTCAAAGATAGTTGTTCCACTTTTAAGAGTTTGAAGGAAGCTCTCCTCTTCAGAGACACTCACTGACAAAATTCGCTTCTTATCACTCATTAACTCTGGATACTGCGGGCCCATCGCTGCGATTGCAGATACAGTGAGCTCGGACATAATTGGATCCATCGAACCTAAAAGGCGCATATTGCGAATCGTTCGACGCATCATGCGGCGCAAAACATATCCCCGCCCCTCATTACCAGGAGTCACACCATCACCGATTAGCATGGCCGATGTCCGTGCGTGATCGGCGATTACTCTCAAGGAAATATCTGATTTCACTGAAGCACCATAAGCAACACCAGTAAGTTCGCTGGCCTTCTTTAGAATCTGCATCGTTGTATCGATCTCATAAATATTTTCAACGCCCTGTAAAAGCGCTGCCATTCGTTCAAGGCCAAGACCAGTATCAATACTCTTTGCAGGAAGCTCACCTAAAATTGGGAAGTCATCTTTCCCGCTGCCTACTCCACGTTCATTTTGCATGAAAACTAAGTTCCATACCTCCATGTAACGGTTCTCATCGGCGATAGGACCGCCATCCTTGCCATATGTAGGGCCACGGTCGTAATAAATTTCTGAGCATGGACCGCATGGACCGGGAACACCCATCGACCAAAAATTATCGCCCATCCCCATACGTTGGATTCGCTCCTTTGGAACACCAATCTTTTTGTGCCAGATGTCGGCCGCCTCGTCATCATCCAGAAATACAGTTACCCATAAGCGTTCTTCTTCGAAACCATATCCACCATCACTGATGGGACGGGTAAGTAGCTCCCAGGCAAGTGTGATTGCACCCTCTTTAAAGTAATCTCCAAATGAAAAGTTTCCACACATCTGAAAAAACGATGCATGTCGTGTTGTCTTACCGACTTCATCGATATCGAGAGTTCGTACGCATTTTTGTACCGAAGTTGCTCGTTTAAATGGTGGTGTTATCTCACCTAAAAAATAGGGCTTAAATGGAACCATTCCAGCGTTGACGAGTAAAAGGTTTGGATCATCGGCAATTAATGAGGCCGAAGGAACAACGGTATGGGTTAGACCTTGGCGATTATCTTTTTCAAAGAAGCGCAGCCAGCGCGCACGGATCTCGGCGGATTCCACGTACCGAGATCACTCAGCCTTCTTCTTAGAGCGTGACTTGCTCAATGAGGCCGCTGATAGAAGTGCCCCAGCAACCTTTACCGCAGAGCCATTCTTACTTATGAAAGAGCTGGTTGCATCAGAGACTTTGTCCGATATATCTTCTGCATTTTTCGTAATGCGGTTGATTGATTTGAGTGGGCCATTAACCAGGCTGACTGTCGTATGCACCTCTTCAATAAGAGGTGCCGTCTCATCAGTGAGAGATTTGAGTGAAAGTTTGGCCTCATCTATAAAGCGACCAACACGGATGACAACATAACTAATGGCTATAGCGATAATAAAAAGCCCACATGCGGCAATAATCGTTGCAATTCCACCTGGTCCCATGTGCTTAGCCTACCTGAGGTGCGTTCTTAGGAGCGCCATCGATGCCGCTCTCCTTGCGTTGCGCTGGTGTAATAGGTGTAGGCGCCCCAGTTAGTGGATCACCCCCACTTGCAGTCTTAGGAAATGCAATAACTTCGCGAATCGAATCTGAGCCGGTAAGAAGTGCACAGACTCGATCTAAACCCAGTGCGATTCCACCATGTGGAGGTGGTCCATAATTGAAGGCTTCAAGTAAAAATCCAAACTTAGAGGCGGCCTCTTCATCGCTTAATCCAATGACACGAAAGACATCTCTTTGCATCTTCTGATCGTGAATACGTATGGAACCACCGCCAAGTTCGGTTCCATTTAAAACAATGTCGTAGGCATATGCCAAGGCGTTCGCTGGATCAGATGCAAAGGTAGATGCGAACTCTGGCTTGGGACCAGTAAATGGATGGTGCACTGCAGTCCATCCGCCATTATCAGTTGGCTCAAACATCGGTGCATCGATGACCCAGAGAAACTTCCACGCTCCTTCTGCAATTAATCCGCAGCGCTTTCCAATTTCAAGTCGCACCGCGCCCAATAAGTTCAGTGATGCTGTGCGCTCGCCAGCTGCGAAAAAGATTGCATCTCCAGATTTTGCGCCGGTGGCTGCGGCAATACCTGCGCACTCACTCTCACTAAGATTCTTAGCAACTGGTCCACCCAATGTTCCATCCTCATTAATGAGAATGTAGGCCAGACCCTTAGCACCTCGCGCCTTAGCCCAATCCTGCCAAGCATCGAGCTCGCGGCGCGGCGATGACGCACCACCAGGCATAACAACTGCGCCAACATACGGTGCTTGAAAAACTCTAAAAGTTGTCGCACCAAAGTAAGAGCTCTGTTCGGAGAGCTCGTTATCAAAGCGTAGATCTGGTTTGTCTGATCCATATCGCGACATCGCATCGGCATATGTCATTCTTTGTAGCGGCAGTGGAATTACATAACCTAGAGACTCTTGCCAAATCTTTGAAACAATCTTTTCTGCAACCGCCAAGATATCCTCTTGGTCGATAAATGACATCTCTATATCTAGCTGTGTGAACTCTGGCTGACGATCGGCGCGAAAATCTTCATCACGAAAACATCGTGCAATTTGGTAATACTTCTCCATACCAGCGACCATTAGAAGCTGCTTAAATAACTGTGGTGACTGCGGAAGTGCATACCAACTGCCTGGCTGTAGACGAACAGGAACTAGAAAATCCCGCGCGCCTTCAGGCGTTGAGCGGGTTAAGTATGGGGTTTCAATCTCTAGAAATGACTCGTCCTCCATGACACGGCGGATGGTCGATGTCACCTTCGAACGCAGACGCAGATTAGCTGCAGGCTTTTCACGGCGCAGGTCTAAGTAGCGATACTTAAGTCGTACCTCTTCGCTGATATCTCCATCATTTCCGCTATCAACTGGGAATGGTAAGGCAGCGGACTCGCTAAGAACTACCACGGTATCGCCCATAACTTCAATCTCACCGGTTGGAATATTTGTATTGGAATTTCCATCTGGGCGTGCCACGACTTCACCAGTAATCAATAAGCACCACTCGGCACGCAGGGCTCCAGCCATTTTTTCATCACGGATAACCACTTGAACAGAGCCCGAAGCATCGCGTAGATCGATAAAAGCAACGCCACCATGATCTCGACGACGAGAAACCCACCCTGCAAGAGTGACGGTCGTGCCGGCATCGGATTTGCGTAACGTGCCTGCATCATGGCTTCTTAACATAGTGAGTGTGGTTTCGCTTTCTACAGTGCGTTGATTAAGGAGTCAATCGTAACCGATGTAGATACACCGGAGTTCATATTTTTAAGTTCTACGCTCTTAGTTGCAATCTCGTTATCGCCGAGGACCACAACGTATCGAGCTCCACTCTTATCGGCAGCCTTCATCGCACCCTTGAGGGCGCGTTCACCAAAAGCAATCTCTACCACCTTGCCGGCATTGCGCAGCTGCATCGCTAGCCCCAGAGCTTTGACCATTGCACTATCACCTAGCGGAATAATAAAAAGATCGGAGACAAAACCATCTACAGAGATAACGCCTTCAGCCTCTGCCGCCAATAGCGCACGATCAACTCCTAGGCCAAAGCCAATACCAGATAGCTCTTGTCCGCCGAGCTCGTGCATCAGGCCGTCGTAGCGTCCTCCCCCACCGATTCCAGACTGGGCCCCCAGAAGTTCGTGAACGAATTCAAAAGTAGTACCGGTGTAATAATCCAGACCTCGCACCATTCGTGGATTGAGGACATATAAGATACCGAGTGCATCTAAATAACCTTTAACAGATTCAAAGTGGGCACGTGATGCATCACTTAAATACTCCATCAGTAGAGGCGCTTTAAGCATTGCTGCGCGAATCTCCTCGCGTTTATCATCAAATAATCGCAATGGATTAAGCGCTGCGCGAGCCGCCGTTGCCTCATCTAGTTCAAGAGTGGCTATGAATTTCATGAGATCGATTCGGTGGGCCGCACGTGATTGAGCATCGCCTAAGGATGTGATTTCTAGTCGATACTTTTTCAATCCAATGGCTTTAAAACCAGCATCGGCAATTGCAATTACTTCGGCATCGATCGCCGGGTCATCTAAACCAATAGCCTCGATACCAACTTGATAAAATTGTCGGTATCGGCCGGCCTGAGGACGCTCTGCTCGAAAGTAGGCACCTGAGTACCAAATCTTCACCGGCAACGCTCCACGATCTAAACTATGTTCAATAACGGCGCGCATCGCACCGGCCGTACCTTCAGGGCGCAGTGTTATAGAGCGATCACCACGATCGGTGAAGGTGTACATCTCTTTAGAAACAACATCTGTTGACTCACCAACACCACGCGTAAAGAGCTCAGTATCTTCAAAGACTGGTAGCTCCATTAACTGATAGCCCGCTGAGCGAGCCGGTGCAATCAAAGATTCGCGAACAAACTCGAATAATTTTGAACGTGGTGGGAAATATTCGCTCACACCTTTGGGGGCTTGAACCTTTTGGCGGACCATTAGTAACGGCCCTTTATGGATTTTAGATATGGGTTGTTTTTTCGCTCATGTGCAATCGTTGTCTCAGGACCGTGTCCGGGTAGAACTCGCAAGTGATCAGGCAATGGCAGAAGTTTTTTGCGCAATGTCTCTTCCATATCTGTAGCAGAGCCCGTTGGCTGATCAGTGCGGCCAATAGAGCCTGCAAAGAGAACATCGCCACTGATCAAAATCTCATCTGAAACCTCGAACATCAGTGAGCCAACCGTGTGTCCTGGAGCGTGAATAGCTCTAAAGCTAAGCCCGACCAGATCGAGGAGTTCACCATTGCGTAATTCTCTTACATCACTTGGCTCAACAAACTCCATGCCCGCCAATGTCGCAGCAAATTCTGGCGATAAACATCGCTTTGGATGTATGAGTGCGGCTCTATCCTGGCTGTGAATATATGCCGGGATGTTATAGCCATCGGCGATTGGAGCGATTGAAAATGTATGGTCTAAATGCCCGTGCGTGGCGATAACGGCTACGGGTTTGAGGCCAAACTCATCAAGGATCTCCGAGAGCTGATGGCTCACATCTGGCATCCCAGGATCGATCACGACACACTCAGCGCCTGGCCCGCTGGCAATAACCCAGCAGTTGGTGGCAAACATGGGCGCTGCAAATGAGGCGACAAGCACTGTTTGACCCCCCAGCATCGCGGCCCGAGAAGCGATTGTCGCTATGAGGCTAGGACAGGGTACCTTTTACCCTACCTAAACGCTCAATTCACGTCCGTTCAAAGCCTCTTTGTTCGGCCCATGACATACATAGCGACGTTCACAACGAACAACGCGCTGAAGGGATCACCACCATGACCGATTTGCATCCAGTACCCCAGGCATCAGCGGCAACTGCGCTGATTGGAGATCCAGCAGCATTTGGACGAGTGGCCGATGATGGCACTGTCTACGTTCGTACGTCGAGCGGGGAAAAACCCGTTGGCTCTTATCCTGGCAAGAGCGCAGATGAGGCCCTCACATATTTTGTGCGCAAATTTGAAATGCTCGCTGCAGAGGTTGCACTACTAGCTGCACGCATCAAAAGTGGCGCACTAGTTCCATCAGATGCATACACGGCAGTTAAGAAACTACGCGAGCAAGTTAAAGAGCTAAATGCAGTAGGCGATCTTGAGGCTCTCGTCGCATCGGTTGAACAGATTGAACCTTTAATTGAAGGTCATCGCGAGGCATATGAGGCTAAGAAAGCGGCCGAATCGGCGGCAAAGAAGGCCCGCCTTGAACAGATTTTAGTTGAGAAGGAAAAGATTGTTGCCGAGGCAGAGTCATTGGCTCTCTCGGAGTCATGGAAAGTTACTGGAGATCGTTTGAAAGTACTTCTTGACGAATGGAAATCCGCACCTCGTTTAGAAAAGGCGGCCGATGCCGCTCTCTGGAAGCGCTTCTCATCATCTCGCAATAAGTTTGATAAGCGACGTCGTACACATTTCGCCGCCCTTGAAGCAGTCCAGAGCGTTGTATCAGATGCAAAGAAGGCGATCGTCACTGAGGCTGAATCATTAGCGAGCTCCACGCAGTGGGTACCAACTGCAAAGCAGTTTAAGGTTTTAATGGATGCATGGAAGGCATCTGGACGTGGAAAACCAAGTGATGATGCCAAGATGTGGGCCCGTTTTAAGGCCGCACAGGATCAATTCTTCACCGCTAAAAATGCTGATCTGGAAAAGCGCGATGTAACAATGGCAACAAATCTTATAAAGCGTGAAGAGCTTGTTCTTCTTATTGAAGCCCTTGTACCAATTACAAATTTGGATGAGGCTAAAAAGGCGTTGCGTGAGCACATGAACACATGGAGCAAGATCGGAATGACGCATCGCGATAAGCGCACATCCCTCGATGTCCGAGTTCATGCCGTTGAATCACTTATTAAAGAGGCAGAAGCTGCACACTGGCGCAAGAGTGATCCCGCAGCAAAGGCACGTGCTGCAGAGGTTGTTAAGCAGCTTAGCGATTCAATCGAAAACTATGAAAAAATTGCGACGAAATCTGAGGCAGTTGGCAATACCAAGAAAGCTGCAGAGTCACGTGAATCTGCAAATGCCCGAAGGGTTTGGCTATCTGAGGCTGAGAAGAGTTTGGCTGAGTTCAGCTAATTTAATTATTAGTCGTTCGATAGACGTCATAAACGCCCTCAATATTTCGTACTGCGCCCAAGACCGCTTCTAGGTGAGTTGCATCTGCCATTTCAAAGGTGAAACGTGAAAACGCTGTGCGATCCTTTGATGTGCTAACCGATGCGCTTAGAATATTTACATGCTGATCAGATAATGTGCGGGTGACATCGGCCAATAGCGATGCACGATCTAAAGCCTCAACTTGAATATTGACCAGGAATATAGAGCCGGCACCAACGCGCCACTGCACATTCACGACTCGATCAGATTGATTCTCCACAAGATCATTGGCGTTGACGCAATCACTTCTGTGAATCGAGACTCCGCTTCCCTTTGTAATAAAACCCATAATCGCATCGCCCGGGACCGGAGTACAGCAACGGGCAAGCTTCACCAAAACATCATCGGCACCCTCTACATCAACGGCATTGCTTGAACGACGTGTTGCAGGCGCACGAGTTGGTAGAACCTCCATCGTTGGCTCAGGATGTGAATCATCTCCCCCGAGAGATACAACTAACTTATCGATAATCGATGCGGCAGATACATGACCATCACCTACTGCCGAATATAAGCCCTCAATATCTGAGTAGTGCAGATCATGTGCGAGTTCAAGTAATGAATGTCCTGCAAATATCTTCTGCAAAGGTAGCCCGGCTTTGCGCATCTGACGGGCTATAGATTCTCGCCCGGCATCAATGGCCTCTTCGCGTCGCTCTTTGCTAAACCAGGCCTTAATCTTTGATCGCGCGCGCGGGCTCTTAACGAAGTTAAGCCAATCCCTGCTAGGGCCAGCATGTTCACCCTTGTTAATCACAATCTCAACTACATCGCCATTGTTTAATCGTGATTCAAGGGGTACAAGACGTCCATTGACCTTTGCACCCGCGCATCGAAGGCCGACATCGGTGTGGACAGAGAATGCAAAATCGACTGGGGTAGACCCACCCGGCAGTGCAACGACACTTCCCTTCGGTGTAAATACAAAGACTTCAGGTGAACCTAAATCAAAGCGCAGAGCCTCCAAAAACTCCGATGGATCCTCGGTCTCTTTCTGCCACTCGTGTAATTGACGCAGCCACAACATCTCAGGGGATGACTCATTTGTTTCTGCACCCTGCTTGTATTTCCAGTGCGCCGCAATTCCGAATTCGGCCCGTGCATGCATATCAAAGGTTCGGATCTGAATCTCAATTGCCTTACCCGTTGGTCCAATTACTGTGGTGTGAAGTGATTGATATAGATTGAACTTTGGCATGGCAATGTAATCTTTAAAGCGTCCTGGTACTGGGCTCCATCTAGCGTGAATTGAGCCAAGGACAGCGTAGCAATCTCTAACATCATCTACCAACACGCGAATGCCGACAAGATCATAAATCTCATTAAATTCACGGCCTCGAACGACCATTTTTTGATAAACGGAGAAGAAATGTTTCTGTCTCCCTGTTACCGTTGCATGAATCGCATCTTTAGCTAAATCCTCAGTTACCGTTTGTATTACAGTTGACGTTAATAAATCACGCGATGGTGATCGCTCTGCAACTAGTCGGGAGATCTCCTCGAATTTCTTTGGTTCAAGGACTTCAAAGGAGAGATCTTCAAGCTCCCACTTCATTGCGTTCATTCCGAGGCGGTGAGCAAGAGGAGCGTAAATATCTAGTGTCTCGCGCGCTTTACGCTCTGCACTCTCCGCAGAGACGTATCTCCATGTGCGGGCATTATGCAGGCGATCGGCGAGTTTAATTACCAGTACGCGAATATCACGCGACATAGCAACAACCATCTTCCGAACGGTTTCAGCCTCGGCCGTTGGCCCATAGGTCAACTTGTCTAACTTGGTAACGCCATCTACGAGATTAGCTACCTCATCGCCAAAGTCATGGCGTAGCTCTTTGAGAGAGTACGGCGTATCTTCGACGGTATCGTGAAGAAGGGCCGCTATAACTGTTTCGGTACTTAAACCAAGTTCGGCGAGAATCTGTGCAACAGCGACAGGGTGCGTGATGTATCGCTGCCCCGATTTACGCAGTTGACCTTCGTGGGCTTTTTCAGCGATCAGAAAAGCGCGCTCAACATCCTCCGACTTACTTGTGGCGTGATTTTCTTTGAGCGCACTAACTACTGGTGCAATCAAAGTGTCCACGTTAGCTGCCTACTTGCGGCCTTTACGCTTTGGCTGGTTACGTGGCCCACGGTGTTCACCGCTGGCAACGACTGCTGGAGCAAAGGTAGTTGGTGTTGCACTACGTCCATTGACACGCTTAGCAAGTGCGATCATCGCAGGTTCTCTTTCACGTAACTGAGCCAGCACTGGTGGTGCGATAAAGACCGATGAGTACGTACCTACAGCTAAACCGATAAAGAGAGCCAGGGATAGATCTTTTAACGTGCCGGCGCCAAGGAGCCCTGCACCGACGAACAAGATCGAAGCCACTGGAAGTAGGGCAATAAGTGATGTATTAAATGATCGAACCAGAGTTTGATTAACGGCCAGGTTAGTTGCCTGCGAATAAGTACTCTTGGAGCTAGCCGTAATCGTACGTGTGTTTTCACGAATCTTGTCGAAGACTACAACTGTGTCATAGAGCGAATAACCCAGAATCGTTAAGAAACCAATGACCGTAGCAGGTGTAACATCGAAGCCAACTAGTGCATAAATTCCAACGGTAATAAAAACGTCGTGAATAACTGCAACGATCGCCGCGACCGACATCTTGGGTTCAAAAGCCATCGCAAGATAGAGCATCACACAAATAAGGAAGCCAAATAAGCCGTAGAGAGCCTTACGTGTGATCTCTTTACCCCATGACGGTCCAATAATCTGGCTGTCAATTGATTCGACGGCGACTTGGAACTTCGCAGCTAGTGCATCTTGCACAGCGTTGTTTTGCACAGAGTTAAGGGCTGCTGTCTGTACTCGGACTTTATTGGTCCCGATATTTTGCACGATAATCTCGCCAGGAACTCCAGCTGTAGCAACTGCTGCGCGGGCATCGGCTATTGATGCACCTGCCTTAGTAACGGTAAAGGATGAGCCTCCCTTGAACTCGATACCTAGGTGCAGACCTTGCAAACTCAATGCTGCAATAGATAACAAGATGAAGAGGGCTGAAACTGCATACCAGCGGCGACGCTTACCGATGAAATCGATAGATGTTTCACCGCGGTAGAGACGCCCACCAATTCCTGAGAGCTTTGACATTACTTATGCCTCCTTTATTACTGGCAGGGTTCCGGTGCTCTTAGCTGAGAAGCCAGAGAGTGCGTGACCTGTAGCGAAGAAATTTAAGCGAGCAAGGATTGTCACTAGTGGTTTCGTAAAGGCAAAGACGACAAGTAGATCGATCAGTGTTGTAAGCCCCAATGTAAATGCAAATCCTCGAACCCCTCCAACAGCAAAGAAGTAGAGAAGAACCGCTGCAATAATGGAGACAAAGTCGGCTACAAGAATCGTGTGACGAGCGCGTGTCCAGCCAGTTTCAACGGCCGTACGCAGCGACCTGCCCTCTCGCAGTTCATCTCGAATTCGTTCGAAGTAGACAATAAATGAGTCTGCAGTTACACCGATCGCAACGATAGCACCGGCGATTCCAGCCAAAGTCAGTGTGAAGCCAATCCACTTTCCAAGTAATAGGAATAAAACATAGACAAATGAGCCTGCAACAAGAAGTGAGCCGACAGTGACAAAACCAAGTCCTCGGTAATAAAGAAGTGAGTACAGGAATACAAGGAGTAGGCCCAGTGCACCCGCGATTAAGCCGGCATTGAGCTGATCGGCGCCTAGCGTTGGTGAGATCTGTTGGACTTCGCCTCGATCAAATGCAAGTGGTAGCGCACCGTACTTCAAAACATTTGCTAAATCCTGTGCCTCAAGTTGTGTGAAACTTCCGGTGATCTGGGCATTTCCAGATGGAATTGGCTCGTTGATTCGTGGTGAGGAAACTACTAGTCCATCGAGCACGATTGCTACTTGATTGAGCGGTTCCGCCAGAGTAGTAACACGAGTGGTGAGTGCTCCAAAAGCAGTTGTTCCCTCGCCGTTAAATGTCAGACTTACATACCAAACATTTCCACCCTGCGTATCGATTCCTGCAGATGCTTTTGAAATCTGTCGACCTAATACTTCAGCCGGTGCCAAAATATATTTAGTTGTTCCCGCGCGATCACACACTGCAATCGTATCTGTTGGTGCATCGGTACCAGTGCCTTGTAGGTTTGCCAACTTCGTACAATCAAGTGCTGCAAACTTTGCATTAACTTCAGCGCTAACACCAGCTGTAGGTGTTGCAGCAGGATCTGCCGCGCCCGTTGATCTCGCACTTGCTAGAACCTGGCGAAAACGAAGCTCTGCAGTTTGGCCAACTAACTCAACTACTCGTCGCCCTGTATCTCCAGGAACAGAGATAACAATCTGGCGATTTGTGCCACTACCTTGGGCTGCAACTTCGGATTCTGCAACACCTAAAGAGTTAACACGTTGGCGAATGATTGAAACTGCTTGGTCAATTGCCACATTCGTTACCTTGCCACTCTCCCCCGGCGCGATGCGCGGTTGCAGGGTGACGGAGGTTCCGCCTCGAAGATCTAGGCCAAGACGTACGGCCGTTGCACTTTGAACAAAGACAAGTGCAATCAGGGCTAGAAGCACCAGGGCCAAAACCGCCAAGGGGCGTGCGGGACGGCCAGCCGTCTTTACAGGTTTAGTTGTTGTAGACATAGAGGCAGAGTCTAGGCATCAATTGCGGGTGTGTCGAAAAGAGATGCAAGTTGCGGTGGTGGTGTTCGTCCTATGTGGGCATATCCCATCGCAGTTGCGACCCTTCCACGCGCAGTTCTGGCCATGAAACCATTGCGCACCAGAAAGGGCTCGGCAACTGATTCAACGGTCTCACTCTCTTCGCCAACTGCGATCGCTAGAGTTGAAAGACCCACTGGACCGCCATTAAAACGCTCAATGAGGGCGGTTAAAACGGCGCGATCTAATCGATCTAAGCCCAGAGCATCGACCTCATAGATTTCAAGGGCTGCCTGGGTATCAACTAGCGAAATAAGAGCGCTGCCCTTGACCTGTCCGTAGTCACGGACTCGGCGTAATAATCGATTGGCGATGCGCGGGGTACCACGAGAGCGTCCAGAGATTTCAGTAATTGCATCGGGGGCAATTTTTATTTCAAGCAAAGCTGCACTTCGAGTGATCACTTGTGCGAGTTCCTCATCGCTATAGAAATCCAAATGTGCGGTAAAACCAAAACGATCGCGTAGCGGGCTTGTTAGTAAGCCGCTTCGAGTAGTTGCACCCACAAGGGTGAAATGTGGAAGCTGCAGCGGAATCGCCGTGGCACCTGGACCTTTACCGACTACAACATCAACACGAAAATCCTCCATCGCTAAATACAAAAGCTCTTCAGCAGGTCTTGGTAATCGATGAATCTCATCGAGAAATAAAATCTCGCCTTCAACCAACGAAGAGAGAATCGCAGCTAAATCACCTGCGTGAGTGATTGCAGGGCCACTTGAAATCCGAATTGGCGCCGACATCTCACTGGCTAAAATTAAGGCCAGCGTTGTTTTTCCAAGTCCAGGTGGACCAGATAATAAAATATGGTCGGCCGGTGTCTTTCGACCTCGCGCCGCCGTGAGTAAAACATCGATCTGTTCGCGCACGCGATGTTGACCAATAAACTCCTTTAACGTTGTTGGACGAAGAGCGTGTTCAAGTGCTGACTCTTCGCCCTTAATATTCGAACCCACTAAACGATCCTCAGCCACGTTGGCCCTTTCCATTTGCTAATGCCGCCTTTAATAAATCGCTCAAGGCGACCGTAGATGGATCTTCGCCATTGGCCGACAAACGTGAAAGCATTGCAGAGATGGCGCTATCAGAGTCTTTGGGAGAAAAACCTAAAGAAACTAATGCACCAGTTAGATTCTCACGCCATGGTGCGACATGTCCACTGTAAGTAGCCCCACTCGATAGGTCGTTTAACTTTCCTTGAAGCTCCAAGATCATGCGCTGCGCACCTTTGCGACCAATGCCTGGAACACGCTCGATCGAGGCTACGTCCTGCGCTGCAATGGCACGGTTCAAATCTTCAGGTGTAAGTGCGCCAAGAATTGATAGCGCTACTTTTGGACCAATTCCTGAAACTGTCTGCACCAATTCAAATAATGAACGGGCCTCATCACTTAAAAATCCAAATAGCGTGAGTGAGTCTTCACGGACAACGAGAGAGGTAAATAGCTGCACCTGAGATCCCATTGTTACTCCGGAACTTGTGGCCACATTTACTGAGATACTTAATCCAACTCCCCCGACTTCAACTATTAATCGATCGCTATGAATGGACCTGACGGTGCCATTGATGGTGGAGATCATTTATCCACGCAGCTTTCGTAGACGAGATTTCTCGGCGGCAAGAGCCGTTGCAATATTTGTATTAGCCCCACCTCTCCAGATATGACAGATAGCAAGTGCCAAGGCATCGGTGGCATCAACGGGCTTGGG
>WLHF01000011.1 GCA_009702835.1 Actinomycetota bacterium | reverse complement strand
TCCTTGGATTCATAAGCACAGCGCTGGTGGCTCTTCATCTGGATCAGGGGCAGCAGTTGCCGCAGGTTTAATTACCTTAGCCGTTGGAACTGAAACCGATGGTTCGATTATCTGCCCAGCCTCCCTTAACGGCTGCGTTGGTATTAAACCAACGGTTGGCCTTGTTCCTACGCAAGGCATTATTCCAATTAGCGCTCATCAAGATTCACCTGGACCAATGGCGCGCTCGGTTAAAGATGCCGCGCTCTTGTTAGAGATCATGAGCGCAACAACCGGTTTAGTTCAAGCCTGTGATGAAAGTAGAGCTTTAAAAATCGGTGTTGTTCGCTCTTGGCTCACAGGCCACAGTGCAACCGATGCGCTTTTCGATAGTGCGCTTTCCAAACTAGCAAAGGCTGGCGTAACGCTAGTAGAGGTTGCCCTCAAAGCCCCAGGCGATGATGTCGGAAGTGATGAGTATGAAGTTTTATTGCATGAACTATTCGATGAAATGGGCGCCTATTTGAGTAAGCGTGCCGATACATCGCTGAAATCTCTGGCACATCTGGTTGCCTATAACAGTGCACATAAGGAGAGTGAACTTAAATACTTTGCTCAAGAGTTATTTGATAAGGCGATTAAATTGGGTGGGCGCAATAACGCTTATAAGGCAAAGCGTGCACGCAATTTAGCTTGGGCACAGAGAACCCTCGCTAAAGGTTTCACCGATGTCGATGTTTTAATCGGTGCAACGTACTCACCGGCATGGGTTAGTACATTAGGTAAGGGCGATGATTATGGTGATAACAGCTGGATCACCATGGCCCCTGCAATCGCAGGTACACCGATTGGCACCGTCCCGATGGGCATTACCGAAGGCCTGCCCGTTGGTTTAGGCGTTGTAGCAAAGGCTAACGATGAGATCGTTTTAGTTAGCGCCCTAGCTCAGATCGAGCGTGCCCTAGATCTAGGTTTTTTGAAGCCAACTTTTATCAAATAAAACTAACCAAGCTCGGGACATTAGTTATTGAGCTTTGCGTCAAGAAAAGCGTTCACAATTCTTTTAAAGCGTGCAGGCTCCTCGATGTGTGGCATGTGTGAAGATTCAGGAAAGAGCTCCCATACCGATCCTGGAATGCGCCGATGAATCTCCTGCACCATCGCAGGAGTTGCTTCATCGTAGGCTCCACTAACTATCAATGTTGGAACGTTAATCTTTTTTAGTTCATCATGAATATCCCAAGTCTTGAGCGAGCCAACGACATGGAACTCTGATGGACCATTCATTGTGTGGTAAACCGTTGGATCTAGAGCCATTTGTTCAAAAGATGCAGCCACATCTGGTGGCATTGGTACGCGACATAAGTGGCGCTCATAAAACACGTTGACTGCATTTACATAATCCTCTGACTCTGTGGTTCCATCGGCCTCATGCTTCAAAAGAGTTGCTTGCACTTCTGGAGGCAGTTGATCGCGCAGTTTATTAGCCTCACTAACCCAGAGCCCCATACCCGCCGGAGAGTCACATACGACCAACACTTTGAGCCCACTTGGGCGATGCGTTGCGAATTGCATTCCAAGCATGCCACCCCACGATTGCCCAAGTACTGCATAATCCTTGTCAATGCCCAAATGTTTGACTAGCAAGGTGAGCTCTTCCATAAATAGTTCTGGGCTCCAAAAATCTTTAGGTTTTTCTTGTAAGTGAGTGGAATTTCCGCACCCTATTTGGTCGTAGAGTATTGCTGCACGACCAGATTGAGCGATGATGTCGGCAATTGCAATCAGGTAGTTATGGCCAGCTCCGGGACCACCATGGGCCAAAACAACGGGAGTCTTGCCATTTTTAACATCTCCAACGATGCGATACCACGTTTCACCATGTTGCCATTTCATTGTTGTAACAGACATTGCTACTCCTTAGTCAGTTGTTGGTTGTTATTAAATCTTAAAGGGTGAAGGGCAAGCAGGGATCTTTGGGACCACCATTTTTGCAATAACCGTGCCAGAACTAGGGTGAACGGCTTGTGCGATACCGAGGTTACCTTGTACTGATAAGAAGATAAAGGCGTCTTCTATGGTGAAACCCCAATGTTTAACAAGAAGTTGCGCCGCTTCCTCACAAGCAACTTGAAGGGCCGCGGGTAAATCATTGACTGCAACACCATGGGTAACCCATGAGGAGGCATTCTCAGTAACTGGATAATCTGTGCCAACTCCTTTTATTAACGCAATTGAAATTAAGACATCGCCTGATATCTCAATACCTGTTCCGCAGATTTCACCATCACCCATTGATGCATGCATGTCCCCAATTCCTAACAGCGCACCTAGATGTTTGACTGGTAAATGAATCGTTGCACCAATTCCATTGAGATTATTATCGAGGTTGCCACCGTGTTTTCCTGCTGGCATGGTTGGAATCTCGCCTGATTCTGGTGCTACTCCGATCACACCTAACATCGGCGCAGAAGGAAATGAAACCTGTTCATTCATCGTGACTAAACCATTTACAACATCAAAGAAACGGGCATAAGGTTTTTCAATTAAATGTTGTAGTTGACCATTTCCCGGATATGTTCGGGCAACACCACGCAGAGCTGGTTTAATATCGTGAATCGTGACCGAGATGGTGTCACCAGGTTGGGCGCCACGAACATAGATTGGCCCAGTCGCCGGATTGATCTCAGTATCAGGTATTGGCAAGAGCGCATCGATGTCATTGGTTATGGCACCTTTATAACAATCCCACGTTTGGACATGGATGAGTTCACCGGGTGAAACGGTCAGTGCGGGGGAGTGAGATGCGGCAAAAGAGAAGGTATGGTGCTCGCGCGAGAGATAGTGTGCTGCATCACTAAAAGTAGGAGCTTTACTAGTTGATCCCATACCCAACCTTTTCTTCATTTGGTAGTGACTACTTGGCCATATGGTGAGAGCATAATCCCTCATCAGGAATAACCAAGCTCTACCCGATCATTTTGGAGGTAACACGTGCACCGTCGTCCTTTAATTATTAAAGCAGTACTAGCCACTACAGCCTTGCTTGTGTCCGCAATTGTCGGAACAAACGCATCGTTGGCTGCAGATTCGGCACCACTTGCACCATATGATGCTAAGAAAGCTGGCGGAACGGTTACCTTAGTTGCTCAAGCAGCAGCTGGAACTTTAGATCCAAAAGTTAATTACACGGCACAATTCTGGCAGCTCTATCAGGCTTCATACGATGGCCTCCTAACTTTTAGCTACGGAACTGGCGCGACAACTTTTAACGTTGTCCCAGATCTTGCAGAAGCACTTCCTGCCGTGAGTAATGGTGGAAAGACATTTACTTTCAAACTCCGCAAGGGAATAAAGTTCTCCGATGGCAAGCCAGTGACTGTTGCCGATGTTAAAGCTTCATTCGAGCGTATTTTTAAAGTCTCATCACCTACTGCTGGCTCTTTCTATAATGGAATTGTCGGCGCCGATGTGTGCTTGAAGACTCCGGCAACATGTAAGTTGGATAAAGGCGTTGTTGTAGATGCCGCCACTAACACTGTTGTCATCAACATTATTGCTCCAGATGATGCGATTCTTTCAAAGTTAGCCGTACCCCATGCAGTTATTAACCCAGCATCGGCACCATCTAAGGATGCAGGAACAACGATAATTCCAACAACGGGTGCATACATGTACAAGTCGTATGACCCAAATAAATCACTCGTTATGGTTCGCAACCCTTACTTCAAGGAGTGGAACCACAATGCGCAACCTCAAGGTTATCCAGATCAAATTATCTTCAAGTTTGGAATAACTCCAACTGCTCAAGTTACCGCCGTTGAAAATAATCAAGCTAACTGGGCATTTGATCCAATCCCGGCAGATCGCTTGAATGAGATTGGAACTAAATATGCTTCACAGGTACACATCAATCCGTTGACAGCAATGTGGTACTTGCCAATGAACGTGAATTTGGCTCCATTCAATAACGTCAAAGCTCGCCAAGCTGTAAATTATGCAATTGACCGTGCGAATATGGTCAAAATCTTTGGCGGCACTCAATTGGCTGCGCCGGTATGTTCATTCTTGCCCCCTAACTTCCCAGGCCACGTTGATTACTGTGGTTACACAAAGGGTGCAACTCCAGCAAAGCCAGCCAAAGCATGGGCTGGCCCTGATCTAGAGCTTGCTAAGAAGCTTGTTAAAGAGTCAGGTACTGCAGGTCAAGCCGTCGGCATCGTTGTATCTGATGATGATGTTAATAAGCAGATGGGTGTTTACTTACAGTCAGTCTTGAATTCAATTGGATACAAGGCAACTGTTAAGCCAATCTCTGGAAATATTCAATTTACCTATATCCAGAACACCAAGAATAAGGTGCAAATCTCAGTGACTCAGTGGTACCAGGATTATCCTGCCGCCTCTGACTTCTTAGATGTACTACTTGGTTGTGCCTCATTTACGCCTAAATCAGATTCATCGATCAACATGGCCGGTTACTGCAATAAGGCACTTGATGTGAAGATGGCGAAGGCTAAGGCTCTTGGTGCAACAGATCCTGTTGCCGCTAACAAGATGTGGGGAGAAATCGACCAAGAAGTTATGGCCGATGCACCTGTAGCTGTTGCATTTACTCCAAAACAACTGGACTTCATCTCATCTGGAACGAAGAACTACTTGTTCTCACTTCAGTACAAGATGTTCGTTTCTCAGTTGATCGTCAAGTAACGGATATGCATTTAGTAAGTTAATCTAGCTTCATGTCCTTGAAGGAAAGTAGCGAAGCGATCTTCTCCGAATCACCGGGGAAGATCGCTTTGCGTTCTCTGCGCAAAGATAAGCGGGCCAGAATCTCCTTGGCCATACTTGGCGTAATTGTTTTCCTATCGCTCACAGCCCCGCTCTATTCACACTTCATTGCTCATACCGATCCATTTGAATCCACGCTGGACGCAACAATTATGGTTAATGGCATAACTACTCCCGTTCTAGAAGCATCAACAACAGGTCTTGGACTTGGTATCACGCCCATTGGGCCCACGTGGAACTTAAGCCATTATTTCATCGGAGCCGATAGTCAAGGTCGAGATGTTCTTGCTCGACTTTTTTATGGTGGACGCAGCACACTTTTTATTGGAGTTAGCTCTGGCTTGCTGTGTCTTCTTTTGTCGCTGCTCATTGGAATTATCTCGGGCTATTACCGAGGCTGGGTGGATGCAATATTTTCCAGAGTACTAGATATTATTTGGGCATTTCCAGTTTATCTTTTAGCAATTAGCCTTTCAGTAGTTTTGCTCACATCAGGCTTATCGCTTGGTTTCATTCACTTAGGTCCCGGATCATTTGCTCTACCAATTTTTATTATTGGAGTTGTCTATGTTCCTTATATTGCCCGTCCGATACGTGCACAGGTTCTAGCACTAAGAGAAAATGATTTTGTCCGTGCGGCTGTTGGCTCCGGTGCAAAAAATTCCACGATTATTTTCCGTGAAATTCTGCCAAACATTATTCCAAGCTTGATGGTTTTTATTCCAATCATTGTTGCGCTCTCAATGCTTACAGAGTCGGCGCTCTCGTTTTTATCTATCGGTGTTCAACCTCCAGCAGCATCATGGGGAACAATAATCAATGACGGTCTGGGCTTGCTCTATACCCGCCCTATGGTCGGCATCGCACCTGGAATCCTTATCGCATTTACTGCCGCCTCACTCAACCTTTATGGCGATGCCGTTAGAGATGCACTTGATCCTAAATCCCGCGCCAGGGGAGACTAATGCTGGCATTTGTTACCCGTCGAATAAGCGCAATGATCTTTGTGCTCGTATCAATTTCTATTTTAGTTTTCCTCATCTTCTTTGCCACCCCTGGTGTAGACCCGGCTGCGCGAATTGCTGGACGAAATGCAGACCAAGAGACTCTTGCTCAAGTGCGTCATTCATTTGAACTGGATAAACCACTTCCAATTCGCTACTTGTCCATGATGCGCCATCTCTTTGTGTCACAGGACTTAACCTCATATGTCAATCGTGGAGCAAAAGTAATTCCGCAGTTAACCCAGGCCATTCCTGCAACACTCTCATTAGTTATCGGAGCGGCAATCATCTGGCTGGGACTGGGAATCTTTTTTGGAATTAAAGCAGCGAGCAGTAGGCGAAAGTGGATTGATCCCACAATTGGCTTCTTAGGAATCATTGGAATCTCACTGCCTGTCTATTGGTTAGGTGAAGTGGTTAACCTATTTACTCAGGCCAAGCTGCATAACTCAGTCTTTAGATGGGTGCCCCAACTTGGATATGTCGGGATTACCGATAATCCTTTTCAATGGTTTTTGCACTTACTTTTTCCGTGGCTGACTCTGGCTGTTTTGTACGCCGGTATCTATGTGCGCGTGCTCCGTAATGAAATTCGAATGGTGATGAGTGAGGATTACATAAAGACCGAACGTGCAAAAGGCGCTAGTGAAACACGAATTCTCTATAAGCATGCCACTCGCATGAGCTTAATAACTCTAGTCTCACTTTTTGGTTTGGACTTTGGGTCGCTCGTGGGTGGATACGCACTATTAACTGAAGTCGTCTTTGGTATCCAGGGCGTGGGCCGTTTAACGTATCAATCGCTCCAAAACTTCGATCTTCCAGTGATTATGGCAACGGTCATGTATGCCTCATTCTTTGTCGTCTTTATGAATGCTTTAGTAGATGTGCTCTATGCCGTTCTAGATCCTCGGGTGCGACGTGTCTGAGAACTTACTCGAAGTTAAAAATCTCCATGTGAGTTTCCAGACTCGACGGGGAATCGTTCGTGCAGTAAATGATCTTTCATTGACGGTGAAAAAGGGTCAAACTCTGGGGATCGTGGGCGAATCAGGCTCTGGAAAGTCAGTCTCAATGAATGCTGTGATGGGTCTTGTGCGCGATTCAAATGCCACCATTTCAGGCGAGGTTTTCTTTAATGGTGAAGACTTACTCAAGAAAAATGATGACGCTATGCGTTCGATCCGTGGCAAAGATATTGCGATGGTCTTTCAAGACCCTATGACTGCCCTGACTCCTGTCTACACAGTGGGCTGGCACATTATTGAGCAGATCCAACTTCACACCGATGTGAGTAAAGCCGCAGCTCGCAAATTAGCTGTCGAGATATTAGATGATGTCGGAATCCCAGATCCTAATCGCCGCATTGATCAATACCCTCATGAGTTTTCAGGCGGCATGCGCCAACGCGCAATCATTGCGATGGCACTTGCCCTAAATCCCTCGCTTCTGATCGCCGATGAGCCAACAACTGCACTAGACGTCACTATTCAAGCTCAGATTTTAGATCTTCTAAAGCGCTTACAAAAGCAACATAACTCATCGATCATTATCATCACACACGATATGGGTGTTGTTTCAGAGATAGCCGACGAAGTCTTGGTGATGTATGCCGGGAGCCCTGTGGAGCGTGCGACTAAGGATTCACTATTTGCAAATCCGCAACACCCCTACACGCAAGGATTAATGAACTCTGTACCACGTTTGAGTCACTCTGTTACAAATCGCCTAATTGCAATTCCCGGCCAACCTGCATCGCTACTTCATTTACCCGAAGGCTGCGTATTCTCTGATCGATGCTCAAAGGTTCATGATGCATGTATTCAGGCTCCATTGTTTACTATCGATGCAACCGGACACGGTGCTGCCTGTTATCTGGCAGGTAGTAAATAATGAACAATCATAAAGTGATTCTTTCGGTGCAAGGGCTTACTAAGAACTATGAATTAGGAACAGCCTTTTCTAAAGGCAGAGATGTAGTTCATGCCGTTGAAAATATTGATCTAGAGGTAATTGAGGGCGAGACTCTTGGTATTGTGGGCGAGTCGGGCTGTGGTAAATCAACATTGGGTCGCATGATTGTCCGACTTGAAAAACCGACTGCAGGAGAGATTTTTTTTGAAGGCGAAAATCTTTCACGCCAAAAGGGTCGCAAGCTTCGGCAGTTGCGTAGGCGTTTTCAAATGATTTTCCAAGATCCATATGCCTCACTCAACCCTCGTCGCCAAATTGGTAAAATTGTTGAAGAGCCACTTCGAATTCACGGCGTGGGTAAAACCGAGCGCCGAGTTATTGCGCGAGATCTCTTAACGCGCGTGGGATTGGATGAAGATGCATACGAGAAATACCCACACGAGTTTTCAGGTGGCCAGCGCCAGCGTGTTGTAATCGCACGTGCACTTGCCCTTCAACCACGATTAATAGTTGCCGATGAGCCCGTTTCAGCACTTGATGTTTCGATACAAGCCCAAGTATTGAACTTGTTTAAAGATCTACAAGCTGAGTTTAAGCTGACCTACATTTTTATCGCTCATGATTTAGGAGTTGTTCGCTATGTCTCAGACCGCATCGCCGTAATGTATTTGGGCAAAATTGTTGAGTTAGCCCCTGCTGAAGAGTTATATCAAAACCCTTCCCACCCTTATACAAGGGCTTTGTTATCGGCTAACCCACGCATGGGAAGTGAAGACAAGCGAGAGCGCATAATTCTCAAAGGCGATATTCCAAACCCAATCAATAAGCCAGATGGCTGTGCCTTTAATCCACGATGCCCGAAAGTTCAGGATATTTGTCGCACTAAGTCTCCAGAGTTAATACAGCTTGGTAATCGCCAAGTTGCGTGCCATTTTCCAGAAAACTAAAATAGAAAACCTAAAGGAGCACATTATGGTAACCCCAACCGTCACAATCGGTAAAGAGCAACATATTTGGGCCTATGACGCTGATATGCAACCAGTTGTCACGGTCGACCCTGGAACGGTCATTGAGATTCAAACATGGGATTGTTTTACTGGACAAGTTCAATCAGAGAGTGACACTGTCGCAAATCTAGATATTCATCGTGTTAACTCTGCAACAGGTCCAATCGCTGTTAGGGGAGCAGAGCCAGGAGATTCTCTGTCAGTAACCCTCATTGATATCCGCCCCGAAGAAAAAGGTGCAGCAATGTGTATTCCCGAGTGGGGGCAGTTAATACATAAAGTGCATTCACCTGTTACACGCATCTTCAAAGTCAAGGATGGCATCGTGCATATGAACGAGAATGTTTCGTGGCCTCAACGCCCTATGTTTGGCGTCATTGGTGTTGCACCAGCAAGTGGTTCAATTCCAACTTTTGAAGCAAACCGCCATGGTGGAAATCTAGATAACAACATGAATGGCATTGGTGCAACAGTGCATTTGCCAGTTTTTCAGCCAGGTGGGCAGTTAGCAATTGGAGATATGCATGCATCTATGGGAGATGGTGAGATATCTGGAACAGGTGTTGAAATCGGTGGAACGGCAATCATTCAGGTCAATCTGATCAAGGGTAAGTCTGGTGGCTGGCCAATTACCGAAACCGCAGACTCATGGATTACGCATGGCACAAGCCCTGACAACATAGATGTTGCCCTTCAAAATGCCTGCGAAGAGGCCGCTAAACTTTTAGTTGATGAGTGGGGCTTTACGATTGAAGATGCATTTATATTTTTATCTGTGGCCGGAGATCTCGGTATTGCACAATATTGTCATCCCTCCCCAGGCAGCGTTATTGCAAAGATGCGAGTTCCGAAGACGAAGGCAACACCGCGGCCATTTAAACTTTAACAGAGTGAAAGCAATCTCTTTTAAGTACTCCCACTGCTATTTCCTAATCAATATTTGATCTAATGGCTTGCGCACTAAATCAGGAACTTCGCAATTATCGGCAGGATAGCCAATTGGAAATAAAATGTACGGGCGCTCCGTTACAGGCCGTTCAAATATGTCATTGAGGAATCCCATGGGATTGGGAGTGTGCGTAAGTGTTGCGAGCCCCATTGTGTGCAAGCTCGCAATGAATAACCCACATGCAATTCCTACAGACTCACTAACATAGTAATTCTTCACAAGAGTTCCATCGGCAAGTGGCGTAGATTTCTGCGCAAATGCCACAACGATCCAAGGAACCACATCTAAATAACTCTTATCTGAGTTAGTGCCAATATGGGCTAACGCTTCGCGCCAAGCCAGAGGTAGTCGACCGCCTTCATAATTTTGACGCTCTTCGATCTCTGCGGCCACTCTAATTCGATGCTTCACTTCGGGATCATTTGTTGCAACGAAAGTCCATGGTTGTTGATGGGCCCCACTGGGGGATGTGTTGGCGGTTAATACCGCCGTTTCAATAACCTCTTCTGGCACTGGCGTATCAGAAAACATCCGAACGCTTCTGCGCCCCTCCATTAACTGATGGAAGTCGTGGCCTCTTTTTAAGCCTTCATCAATTGCAATTCGTTGTGGTTGATAGCGCATACTCAGAGGATAGGTTATTGAAGGCATGTACGGAAGCATGGAGCGATAAATAATTCGACTTAATTGGCGTTAGCGGGCAGTAACGTAACTCTCTCTGATGCCAACTCTGCGAAATACATTTTGAATCAAATTGATATGCCCAGCTCTAAAGCCAGCGGCAGAGGAGAGTAAGTAATAGTTCCACATTCTCCTAAATCGCTGATCATAGACCGGGATCTCATTCCAAAGAGCATTGATGTTCTTGTGCCATTGCATCAATGTCGTGTCATAATCTGGGCCGAAATTCTGAACATCTTCAATAATAAAGCGCTTCTCGGTGGCATGCGCAATTTGAGCAAGAGAGGGAAGAACACCGCCTGGGAAAATGTAGCGATCAAAGAATGGGTCGGGGATCTGCTTTGTAACATTGGAGGAGATTGTGTGATGAAGCATCATTCCACCTTTAACCAAAAGTTCATCGCACTTGGCAAAGAAAACCTTGAAGTTCTTAGGTCCGACATGTTCCATCATTCCAACTGAGACGATGCGATCAAATTGGCCACTTAAGTCCCGATAATCCTGTTGAATAAACTCTATTGGCAGTCCTTGAGATCTCTCACGCGCTAACGAGATTTGGTTATCGGCAGGGGAGATACCCACTGCGCTCACACCATAATTTCGAACCGCATGGCGCAAGAAACCACCCCAGCCACTACCAATATCTAAAATGCGCATTCCAGGTTGCAGCTGCAGTTTGCGACAAATTAAATCGAATTTTGCAAATTGCGCTTGATCAAGCGTCTTAGCCTGTGGCCAATATCCGCATGAGTAGGCCATCTCAGAGTCCAGCATTCTGGTGTAGAGATCATTGCCGATGTTGTAGTGGTGTTTGGCATTACTTTCTGCCTTCTTCATTGTCTGGTTATTGCGCAGATAGCTATTGATGGTGTGCCACGCAAGAGATACCGATGGTTTCAGCAAACTCAAGATGTCGATAGTCAATAACTTAGTGAGCATCTCATCGATTGCCTGGCATTCCCACCATCCATCTATATAACTTTCGGCAAAACCTAACTGCTTTTGGGCAATGATTCGATCCCACAACTTTTCGTTGTGCACATGGATTGAAAAGGCTTCACTTCCATTAATTGGAATTCCAGCCTGGTCAAGTAATCGCAGGGCTACATTTTTGCTGGACATCCTCCGATTTTCCTATAAAGCTTTTTAACTTTCAAGCAAATTCACAAAGAAAATTGAGAAAACTCCATAATCCTCGTGGTGGCAGAGGGCTACTTTTATTTTCTGAGTACCCCACGACTTATTCAACTATGCTGTAAGTATGAACGTGCCAAAACCGCACTGGCAGAAGCCACATCTGGGTGAGCACCGATTGCCTGTCTCACTTGTGGTACTTGTGGTGATAGTTCTGCAGTTCTCGCTCCCCAATAATTTATCCTTAAGTTTTCAAAAGTGGATATGCCTATTGGAGTTTGTTATTTTGCTTAGCCTCTATGCATTCAGCCCTAAGCGTTTGGGTAAACATCATCCACCAACAAGGCGTATCGGCTTTATTCTTACCAGCGTCATCACAGTTTCAAATACCGCCTCTGCAGTTAAATTAATCTCAGAGCTCATTTCTGGGGGAATCGGATCGGCGACTCAACTACTTGCATCTGGTGGCTCAATTTGGTTAACAAATGTGGTGATCTTTAGTGTGTGGTTTTGGGATTTAGATCGAGGAGGCCCCGGATCAAGGGCTGAGGCTAAGAAGGATTGGCCAGATTTTCTATTTCCTCAGATGAGCGATCCATCGTTTGCTCCAAAAGATTGGCACCCACAGTTCTTCGACTATCTCTATATGTCATTTACTAATGCAAGTGCATTTAGCCCAACTGATGTCTTGCCGTTAACTAGATGGGCAAAGATGCTGATGTTATTACAGTCAACAACTTCACTCATCGTTGTTGGCCTAGTCGTGGCCAAAGCAGTCAATATCCTTCACTGAGGTAAGATTATGAATAGGGGTCCATTATGAAGTTCTTTTGGCAGAAAAATTCGCCTCCACAACAAGGCGCACCACAAAGTTCGCAATCCCCAACAACCTCTGCCCAGGCTTATATAGCAACCAATGGCACACCATCTGGCATCGTGGCATCTGAGAACATTGAAGACTACACATATAACGTTGTGGGCGAATCCTTTCGACACGATCATTTAGTGCAGCTAGCTCAAAAACATAAGGCTATTGATGTGGGTTCGATCTTCACATCTGCGACGTTGAAATTAGAGCCAGAGAATGTATTCGATCCAACGGCGGTAATGGTTATCGTAGAAGGACTTCACGTTGGCTATATTGCAAAATCGCAATCAATTGAAATGACTGCAAACATTAAAAAGTTGAATACGACAGAGGTAGAAGTGCCTGCACATTTAGGTTGGGATACTGAAAATCCCCAGCCATATATTGGCGTGCAACTAATGCTGGGTGATTTATTTCCAATGAACTAGGCAGGTGTTGCAGGTGGAGCAGCGATAGCCGAAGGCAAGATCAGCTCGGGTTTCTTTGGCTCATCCTCTGCCAAATCTATTAAAACCTTATCGACGGTAGTTATAACGCTAGCAAGACCAGTTTCTGCAGCATTAATTGCTTGTGCTAAGAATCTGTTGAACTCTCGACCAGTATCTGCCTCAAATAAAATCCCCGATGTTTTCTGGCGATTGCTTACGTGAAAAATGTAATCGCTCTCATCTTGCGAAGTCGCAGCACCGTTCCACTTGGCAAAGGCCCACTCTTTTGTGTTATACATTCCATTAAACATGATTCGCTCGGTGCTCAATAAAACTTCGCCCACCTCTTTATATACCTGAATCGCATCCCCTGGTACAAATGATCCGCGCATTGCGCCTACTCGATATCGAATCCCGGCAACAATCGGAATACTTAACCCCTGACTGCCTCCTACATACTGTCCTGGAGTCCTGCCAGCTTCGTGATACTGACCCTGACCACCCCAAATAACAATCTCGCCACTCTTTTGCACCGTTAAATTAGATACTGCATCATCGCCTTTGATTGCACTCTCAAATGCGCTCTTAATTTTTTTAAAGATCTCAATGTCATGAGCCCACTTGGCATGGTCAAACTCGTACCCACGCATCGCATCTTTAAATGCGCGCTTGGCCTTTCTATCTGCCCAAAATCCCATGGCCCCATCCTGCCCTAAACCCCCGACAAAGACACTTACTTGCTCAATTAACACAAAAGCCCCACAGAGATTAATCTGTAAGGCCTTTGCTCTGTAACTCGATTTAACGAGCGCACACTGACGATGTACCTAAATGTTATCACTACATTTCTATCCACAGTCAGAATATTTCCTGACTCGTAGGGATCTTAAATCACCTAGGTTCCTGCATGCGTACCGCTGTAGCTCAGAGGATAGAGCAGCGCACCGACGATGTTGCAGGTCGCGGGTTCGATCCCCGCCAGCGGTTCGCACTCTAAGTAGCCCCACAGTTCGTCGCGTGGGGCTACTTTTATTTTGGCCCGAAATCTAAGGTTTTTTCTTGAGCTCACGATAAAAGTTCTCATGCGGACCCACTAATAGAAGTTTCAGTGACTCTTTTGAAATCAATCGGTAGGCAAGAAGCCACTCTTGAGCGTTGATCATAAATTTCAACACATATATTCCCTCAAGGTCTGCAGTTTTGGCATCACCGAGAAGGGGGTTGTTCACCAGTTGGTGCAGAGCTCTATCTAAAGAGGCTTTCTGGTTTTTATGTAGCTTCTTTATTTGGCGAGCAAAGGCTGGTGTAAGCAGAAGCTCCATTACCCGAACTGATAGTGGCCAGATGTGCTCTCAGCATCACTCTTTAAAATCTCTTTTATGAGGAGAAAGGAGAGCTCAGGATTGGCCTCAGCAATTGCAGCGATTTTGAAGTAGAACTCAATCTGCTTTGGGATCGACCTGTGTTCAATCGCGGCAATTCGCCCGGCCGCCTTCACTAGATCATCTGAGAGTTTTACATTTGTTGCCATAGCCAGAGCCCCTTTGAGTTGCCACACCCTATCAGTAAAGGTTCCCAAAAGTAACCTTTTACCACTATAGCCCATTAAATCCCTGATCTTCATACATCCCCCTTTTGCATTAGGGCTCAATTAAATTATCAGCTACTGACAATCTAATTAACTCATCCACATACGCGAGCACATTCCCACCCGCTGGCCTTGTCAGTTACTGAGAGTAGTTTGATTACATGTTCGAGACACTCCTCTTCGCCCTCCTGATATTCCTATTCCTTAACCGCACCAAGCGGCGCAAAAAGCCCCGCGGCCTAGATGCCGAACTCAAAGAGCTCATCGAAAACTCCAACGACGCAACGGGGATCGGCCTTGAGATTAAAGGCTTTCTACTCGATCTAATCAACGATGAGAAGAACGATGCCGAGAAGTTCTCTGATGCCCGCCTTGCCCAGGCCCAACGCATCATCGATCGCGCAGGCCCTGGCGCAATGTATTGGATGACAGATATTGCCGCCCAGTTTGCATTTCTAGCAGCGGCTCAAATAAATGGAATACCAACAAATGTCAACGCCGAACTGCCAGATGCTGCAACGCCAGAGGATATTGTGCGCATCGTCGTGCGCCCCTAATTACTACTACTTAGGTAGGGATCAGGGTGTTAGCAAATATCTGCCATGCCAGTGCAGATTTAGCAATCAGCGATAATGTGATGTAGGTGCGCTCTCCACGGATGTAATCACTCCACTTTCCAACCTTCTTGTACTGCAACCACTGCACAAGGGCAAATGAGTTAAAGAATACAAAGATTGTAAAGACGATTCCGTAGACAAAGGCCGGGGCAGATGTATCACTCACGCCACCGATAGAAAATACGTAAAACAAAAGTACTAGCCATGGAACAAGACCTGTGATGCAGCCAAAGATAAATGGCAGCCATCCGCCACTTCCTGGATTCTCATACTTTTCCTGCAGCCAGCCAAATAAAATCATCGATGCATTAACACCAAAGATAGAGATAATCGCTGAAATATCGGCAACACCAGTGACCTGTGCGATTAAGACAATCATGACCGATGAGCTAATTTCATATTCGACCCAGCGGAAGTAGTTTCTCTGGGCTGCAATTCCTGCGCTATAGCGGCCAAAGAACTGCGGGCTTGCAACGATAAAGTGCGCCAGCGCCGATAGCCCCAAGAAGATCGCTACCGTTAAACCAACGGGGGTCGAAAATAAAACCACAGGGGGCGCAAAGCTAGATCCCGGTGGACCCGACATATACGTTGCAGTAATCGGTAAGGCAAAATCATTGCTCAGAGCCAGTACGGCGATCATCTGCCCAAGGTGCAGGATTCCAGCTAATACATTTGTCTTTCGAAGGCTTTGCGCCGTAATAGTTTTTGTCATAGCGAAAGCGTATAGGCACCCTCTTGAAAGCGCCCAGCTAAGCGCGATTTTGAACCTACACTGAGCAGATGAATGGCTCGCTTGCACTCGTAGGCTCTGGCGAATATCTGCCTGCGATGGCCACCTTTGAAAAATCACTCCTCGATGATGCAATCGCACTTGGTAAAGCTCCCACCTATATTCAGATACCAACGGCGGCTGGAAAAGAGAGTTCCGATCGGCTCGATTACTGGAAAGAGCTCGGTGCGGCCCAGGCCCAACGCATCGGCGTAACTTCGATTCACCTGCCTATCTACAGACGCGAGGATGCATTCAATCAAGTGCACGTCGATGCTATTAATAACAGTGCCCTGATGTATATGTCAGGGGGAGATCCGCACCACCTTGCAACAACTCTGATCGACACACCGCTCTGGTCTGCAATCCTTAGTAACTGGGCCAGCGGGGCATCTCTTGCAGGATGCAGTGCAGGTGCCATGGTCTTGAGTTCGCAGATTCCTAACTTTCGACTTACCAAAAACCCACCGACTCAAGGTTTAAATCTCTTGCCCAATATCCGCGTGATTCCACATTTTAATAAGTTCTTTAGATGGATCCCAGAGAGTGCGGCAAAGGTATTACTGCATGTTCCAAGTGATGCGATCCTTATCGGAGTCGATGAGATGACGGCGATCGTTAAGCGTGCAGGCGCAGAGCACTGGGTCGTTGTCGGGGATGCAAAGGTGCATATTCTCAAAGGCCTGCCCGATCAAGTCCTACATGATGGCCAAGAGATCGACTTAACTATTAGCCCGCAGTAACTCTCACCGAGAAAGTTGGCACAGGGTGCGCTAAATTTCCCCCATGCTCGGTGGAATCAATAACTCTCTCTTTCTGCAGGGCTTTAGCGGCTTCTTTGCATTAGCAATCTTTGTTCTCTTCCTGCGATGGACATTTCCCACTAAGAAAGATCCCATCGCCAAACAACGGCGCAAAGAGCTTAAAAAATCTCTGCGCGAACTACGTCGAAAGTAGGGGAGAGACCACACATGGCACGTGTTGTTATTACCGGAGGCTCTCGCGGACTTGGCTTTGAATGCGCCAAGGCCTTATCTGCATTGGGCCATGAACTGCTCTTAGTTGCAAAAGATAGTGATCGCGCAGCAGCAGCGGCGGCGCAGTTAAAGGCTGAGTTTCGATCCGTTGATCTTGAGGATCTCGATGCTGCCAAGAGCTGCTTTGATGAAATCCTCACCACCTTTGGCACACCAGAGATACTCATTCTGGCTCATGGTGTTATGAGTGCAAAGATGTCAAAGACCTTAAAGACTGATAACACAGAGTGGCGCAGAGTGATGGCGATTAATTTAGATTCAGTATTTTGCGCACTCAACACACTGGCAGCTCCCATGGCAGAGGCGAGAAATGGCCGAGTGATTATCTTCTCTGCATGTTTAGGCCGCATGTCTGGGCCAGGCAATGTTGGGGGATTAGCTCCATATCGAATTAGTAAGGCCGGTGTGAACGCACTTGTTCGAAACTTAGCCCACGAGACTGGCCTAGGTGGCCGTGGATTTTTAGTTGATGCAATCTGTCCTAATCATTCACGAACCGACATGGGTGGCCCCGATGCACCCCTTTCTGCTGCAGAGGGTGCGCGCACAGCAATCTGGCTCGCAACCCGTGAATTTAATACTGCAGGTGCAAGCGATCAAGAGAGGTTAACTGGCGTGTTCTGGGAAGAGATGAACGTCATTCCCTGGTAAGCCCCCTAAGATTCCACCCACTTACCGAGAAAAGAGAGTTGTCATGGGCGCTTGCCAATGCGGATACACCACAGATCCAGAGAAGAATTGCAATGGAACACATAAAGTCGTTGCCGCTGTAAAGGCAGATATCGCTGAGAAGCTGGAAGCTAATGGCTTTCCTCACGCCTCTGAGTTTGTGAAGAACAACTAAACTCCTTCACAAATAATCTGCCAACTGCCGCCATTAGCTGTTGTGAACGGCTTGAACCCCCGACCCGGTGATTAAGAGTTAACGGACACCTGCGTCCCACAACCAATTCTCCCAATCCCTTACGCTCTCCCCATGAAGCGCTTTCCCTTTATACGAGTGGGTCTGATCTTTGCTATCTCGCCCTTACTTCTGGCCTTTGTTACCTCCATCTTCCAGGGTGTATCGATGTGGGATGAGGGCAGTGGTAGTGGGGGATATATCTGGTTGATGATGGGGACGCTGCCGGTTGGATTTGTGCTTATTGGTATTGGTCTGGTGCGGGGGATTATTCGTAAGTTGCGTAAGTAGAGAGTGCGGAAGTAGTTAGCTCTCTTAGAGCGTGCTGAGCTTTTCTTTGACCTGTATTGCCGATGGATTTGTCATCGATGTTCCATCTGAGAAGACAAGAGTGGGCACCATCTGATCGCCGTTGTTAAGGGATTCGACAAGGGCTGCTGCCTCTGGGGATTGTTCGATATCGATCTCTTGGTAGGTGATATCTAGCTCTGCGAGCTGTCTTTTAAGGCGCTTGCAGGGACCGCACCAGGAGGTTGAATAGATAGTAAAGCTCATGTGCAGATTCTAGTGTGTGGGAGTGAGTTGGTGTTAACTAGTTAAATGAATCTGATTAAGAGAGTGCCACAGATGGTGTTGGGCTTTGGACTTGCCTATGCAGGCGTTGGGCATTTAAGTACCAACCGGGTTGAGTTTCGGGCACAGGTTCCTACCCTTTTAAAGGATTATGCAGATCTAGTTGTTCTGGCATCGGGAGTTGTTGAGATCATCTTGGGGCTGGCTTTGATTGCGGCCTGGAGATATCGCGTGCAGGTCGGTTGGGCCGTTGGCTTTTTCTTTACCGCCATCTTTTGGGGAAATATCTCCCAGTATGTAAATCACGTTGATGCCTTTGGATTAAATAGCGATAAGGCGCGCTTTATACGACTTCTCTTTCAGCCATTGTTGGTGGTGTGGGCGTTGGGCAGTACTGGGGCGTGGAGGAGTTTTAGGGCAAAGAGATAGTGGTGCGTGGGCTCTTTGGCAGGGATTTTTAAAGGTAGATGACTTAGGGTTTGAGAGTGAGCTCAAAGCGATTAGGGAGCATCTTTGGTGCTTTAGCAGTACTTGTTGGCCTGGTTGCAGGAGATCTAGTAGCTGCGTTTAACTCTAGCTGGAGAAGTCCGGTTATCTCCCTGGGCAATCGAGTAATTGATTACGTGCCAGCCGTAGTAAAAAAATATGTCATTGAGATTTTTGGTCTCTACGACAAAATATTTTTAGTCTCACTTATTATTTTTATTGTTCTGGCGATCTCAATCTTTATTGGCCGGGCATATACGGGCGGGCAAGAGAAAAAGGCATTTCTAACAATCGCCGCGATGCTGTTCGCATCTGGCGTGGCATCACTTTTGGATGCACAGGCAAATCTGAGCTCATTGGCTCCCACTCTTGTATCTGGGGTAACGACAATCTATGTATTGAGATGGCTTGGGGCAAAGAAGAAAGATAGTGAGGCAGCAGGTGGCTCTCTTACACGTAGAGAGTTATTGAAAGTGGGGGCAATTCTTGGTGCGGTGAGTATCTCTGCTAGCGCTCTGGGAAAGGCGTTGAGCCAAAAAACCACGGTTGCACGCGAGCGCATTGCAATCGCACTTCCCAAGCCACTGAAGTTTTTAGCAAAGCCGCCGGCAGATCCGGCGCTAAAGATTCCTGGCCTCTCCCCATTCTTTACACCTAATGAGGATTTCTATCGCATCGATACGGCCCTATCTATCCCAAATCTCTCAGTAGATGATTGGAGCTTAGAGATTGTTGGGATGGTGGCCAATCCACTGACAATTACTTATGCGCAGTTAAGTGCAAGGCCAGTCTTTGAACTCGATGACACAATTGCATGTGTTTCAAATGAGATCGGCGGGCCCTTAGTCGGTAATGCTCGCTGGCTTGGCGTGCGCTTAGATGATCTGATTCGTGAGGCGCAGCCAACCCCCGATGCCGATCAGATTATGGGCTACTCCTACGATGGCTTCACGGCAGGCTTTCCGCTAGCAACGTTAGATGGGCGAGATGCCATGATTGCAATCGGTATGAATGGTGAGGCTCTGCCAGCAGCCCATGGTTTTCCAGCGCGCATTATCGTTCCTGGCCTCTATGGATATGTCTCTGCAACAAAGTGGTTAGTTCGAATTGAGTTAACGCGCTTTGATAAAAAACAGGGCTTTTGGATCTCGCGCGGATGGTCAGAGCGCGCTCCGATTAAAACCCAGTCACGAATCGATACACCTGCACCTGGAACTCAGATTAGCGCTGGCACTGTTGCTATCGCCGGTGTTGCATGGGCGCCAACTCGTGGAATTTCAAAAGTAGAGGTGCGTGTGGGCAGCGCTTCGTGGCGCGTTGCCAATCTGGCAGAGGTGATGGCAGATACAACGTGGCGACAGTGGTGGATTGATTGGGATGCAAAAGCAGGTGATTACATAATCGCTGTGCGGGCAACCGATGGTGATGGAGATGTGCAGTCAGAGCAGTACGTGCCCATTGAACCCAATGGCGCCGAAGGTTGGCACAGCGTCAATGTCCGAGTGCTTGTCTAGCAAATTACCAGAGGGATAGTGTTGATTTGCAAGGAACCACTTCATTTTCCTCTAGAGCTATCTGGCTGCTCGTAGTTGAAACCACTCTGTGTAACGAGTATTTGTGCTTTAATTAATGAAGTTGAGCCGGGCTGCCAAGCCCGACCCAACTGCCTTATGCGAAATCAGGACTCTGTCTGATTGGGTCCGTCGGTATTTCTCCGACGGGCCTTTCGCATCTCCCATACACGAAGTATGAGATTAGCTGCGATCTAGATCCATGACCTTTGACCATGCTTTAATGAAATCGGCGACAAACTTCTTATCTCCATCATCACTTGCATAGACCTCAGATAGAGCACGTAGCTCAGAGTTTGAGCCAAAGACAAGGTCTGCGCGAGAGGCGCTCCATGCGGGCTTTGCACTCTTGCCAACGTGGGCTTCAAATAGATTCTCGTTACCTTTAGAAGGCCTCCACTGATATTTGATATCTAGAATGTTAATGAAGAAATCATTTGTCAGCGACTCTTTTTTCTTAGTGAGCACACCAGTCTTTGAGCCATCGAAGTTAGCGCCAAGTACTCGCATACCACCGACTAAGACAGTCATCTCTGGGGGAGTCAATGACAGCAGCGCTGCCTTATCAACTAGAGATACTTCAGCCGGGCGATTATCGGATACATGCTTGTAGTTACGGAAGCCATCGGCACTTGGCTCAAGAAAAGCAAAGGATGCGATATCGGTCTGATCTTGCTTAGCATCCACTCGCCCGGGGGTAAATGAGACGCTGGCTTTGATGCCGGCGTTCTTTGCCGCGGCCTCGATTGCAACGGCGCCAGCTAGAACAATTAAATCTGCCATCGATACTTTCTTATCGGACTTCTTATTAAAACTTGTTTGAATCTTTTCTAATGTGGCTAGAACCTTCTTGAGCTCCTTAGGGCGGTTGGACTCCCAACTGCGCTGTGGCTCAAGACGGATACGCCCACCATTTGCGCCACCGCGCTTATCACTTGCGCGAAAAGTCGATGCAGATGCCCAGGCAGTTATCACTAACTGCGCGATTGTTAGATCACTTGCAAGGATCTTCTTTTTAAGAGTTTGAATCTCGCTCTTGCCGATTACTTTCTTGGCCTTTGCAGGAAGTGGATCCTGCCAAATTAACTGCTCTTTTGGCACTAGTGGTCCTAAGTAGCGTGAGACGGGGCCCATATCGCGGTGCGTTAGTTTGAACCAGGCGCGAGCAAAGGCATCGGCAAATGCGTCGATATCTTGGGCAAAGCGGCGGGAGATAGCTTCATAGGCTGGATCTGTGCGAAGTGCTAAATCAGTTGTGAACATAATGGGTGCATGAGTTGTACCTGAGATATGTGCATCGGGAACGTGCTTGGCTGCAGATGCATCGGTTGGAATCCACTGCGTTGCACCTGCTGGGCTCTTTGTCTGCATCCATTCATACTTAAAGAGGGTTGTGAAGTAGGAGTTATCCCACTTCGTTGGCGTGGCTGTCCACGCGCCCTCTAGACCACTTGAAATTGTCTGTGCGCCATTTCCACTTCCGAATGAGTTCTTCCAGCCAAGACCCATCTCTTCGATGGCCGCGCCCTCTGGCTCTGGGCCAACATACTTATGTGGATCTGCGGCCCCATGTGCCTTACCAAATGTATGGCCACCAGCAATGAGTGCAACTGTTTCTTCATCATTCATCGCCATGCGGGCAAAGGTTTCACGGATATCGTGGGCCGAGGCAAGAATATCTGGAACACCATTTGGACCTTCGGGATTTACATAGATAAGTCCCATCTGCACTGCAGCTAATGGATTTTCTAATTCGCGTGCACCGCTATAGCGCTCATCGGCAAGCCAGGTCTGCTCTTTGCCCCAATAAGTCTCATCGGGCTCCCAGACATCTACGCGTCCTCCACCGAAGCCAAATGTTTTTAATCCCATTGATTCGATTGCACAGTTGCCGGTAAGAATCATGAGATCTGCCCACGATAATCTCTTTCCGTATTTTTGTTTAATGGGCCATAAAAGGCGTCGTGCCTTATCAAGGTTGACGTTATCGGGCCAACTATTAAGGGGTGCAAAGCGTTGCATTCCAGCACCTGCGCCGCCTCGACCATCGGATGTGCGATAGGTGCCGGCGCTATGCCAGGCCATACGAATAAAGAATGGACCGTAGTGACCGTAATCTGCAGGCCACCACTCTTGAGATGTCGTCATGAGCGCTTCAATATCTTTCTTAACGCTCTTTATATTTAGCTTTGCAAACTCTTTTGCGTAATCAAAATCTTTATCCATGGGATCTGAGGCGGGGGAGTGCTGGCGAAGTACCGAGAGATTTAAATGGTTAGGCCACCAATCAGAGATGTAGGTGCCCTCTGTATTGAGCTTGCTACCTGTGTATGGGCACTGTGCTACTTCGGTCATCATTCCTCCAGATAAAAGAGATTTATATAGGCGTAAGGCTAACCGATTTAGGGCCAGAACAAACTCCAGAATTTAGGATGGGCCGAAATACCAGTGCCGGTCATCACATTATCGAGATGCGAGCAATCGGCGCTGACGCTAATCTGACGCCTAAATAGTACATACCAATTGAAGCCAATAGCGCGTAAGGATGCCAGAGAATAAATGTCCGAGTTTCTTAGACGACGCACTCTTATACAGGGGCTAATAGCTTCAACAATTGCCTTACTTTTTCCAGCCCTTGCACAGGCTGCGGGCCCGCTTATTAAGCCGACCAAGATAGGGCAGAGGATTATTTATCAGGGCTATACCTACAGCGTCGTTAAATCAAAGGGAAAGTTAATCTGGGTCAAAGGGGCCAAGTACGTTCCTGCCACACCGAGTGCAACAGCTACACCGACACCGACACCGACGCCGACGCCAAGTGCAACTGCAACGCCAACACCTACTCCGAGTGCAACACCAACTCCAACGCCCACACCAACGCCTTCACCCACATCTAAGGGTGTTGTGATTGCACAGTCTTCGCAGATACTCGAGGGTAAGAGCAAAATAGTTGATGCAAAAGATAATGATGGGCGAAATCAAAAATTTGCTATCAGTCGTTTTAGCGGCAAAGTCTCAGTCTTTAGCAGTGTATGTACGCATGCAGGATGTGTCTTAGCGGCAAGTGGTGCAAATCTAGGATGCGATTGCCATGGATCAGAGTTCAGTGGCGTTGATGGAGCTGTGACGCAAGGGCCAGCTAGAACGGCGTTAATGGTCTATCGCAGTCTTGAAGAGGATGGCTCCATCATTTTGCTCAAGTAATCTTCCTGAAAGGCAGAGTTCATCTTAAATTCTAGAAGTATTTAACTAAATTAACACTGCTCGTAACCTACGTGTATAAGTGTTCC
>WLHF01000010.1 GCA_009702835.1 Actinomycetota bacterium | reverse complement strand
GGTCTTCGCGATCGCTATGAAACCCACCACCGCGTGTCAATTACCGATGGCGCTTTAGCGGCAGCTGCAAATCTTGCTGATCGCTATGTATCTGATCGCTTCTTGCCAGATAAGGCGATTGATTTAATCGATGAGGCAGGCTCACGTCTTCGCATTAAGCGCATGACCGCCCCTGCAGAGCTTCGCGCATTCGATGACAAGATCGCCGATGCCCGCAAGGAGAAAGAGTCGGCCATCGATGGTCAGGACTTTGAAAAGGCGGCTTCACTTCGCGATAAGGAAAAAACCTTAATCGCTGAAAAGCTTGAGGCTGAAAAGAATTGGAAAGCAACTGATTTAGATAAGGTTACCGAGGTCGATGAAGAACTCATCGCTCAAGTTCTATCTATCTCAACGGGTATCCCAGTCTTTAAGTTAACTGAAGAA
Source organism: Actinomycetota bacterium (assembly GCA_009702835.1). Lineage (GTDB taxonomy): Bacteria > Actinomycetota > Actinomycetes > Nanopelagicales > Nanopelagicaceae > Planktophila. Next base: position 26,465 of record WLHF01000010.1, on the reverse strand, counting down.
GAGACTGCACGCCTTCTGCGCATGGAAGATGAGCTTCACAACCGTGTTATCGGACAGGATCAAGCGATTAAATCGCTCTCACAAGCGATTCGTCGTACACGTGCAGGTCTTAAAGATCCACGCCGTCCAGGTGGATCATTTATCTTCGCAGGCCCATCAGGTGTTGGTAAGACCGAACTCTCACGCACACTTGCTGCATTCCTATTCGGTGATCAAGATGCGTTAATTCAACTCGATATGTCTGAATACTCAGAGCGTCACACAGCCTCCCGCTTATTCGGTGCACCTCCAGGCTATGTCGGGTATGACGAAGGCGGACAGCTCACTGAAAAAGTACGTCGTCGACCATTCTCAGTTGTTCTCTTTGATGAGATCGAAAAGGCACACCCAGATATCTTTAACTCACTCCTTCAAGTTCTAGAAGATGGGCGCCTTACAGATTCACAGGGCCGCACCGTTGACTTTAAGAACACGGTCATCATCATGACTACCAACCTCGGTACTCGCGATATCTCAAAGAGTCTTGGTCTTGGCTTTGCAAATAGTGATGACGAGGCGACAAATTATGATCGAATGAAGGGCAAGGTAAATGACGAGCTTAAGACTCATTTCCGTCCTGAGTTCCTCAACCGTATCGATGATGTAATCGTCTTCCACCAGTTAACTAAAGAGCAGATTGTTCAGATTGTTGATCTCATGATCAAGAATCTTGATGATCGCCTGCAGGCAAAGGACATGGGAATCGAATTAACTCCAGCAGCAAAAGACTTACTTGCAGCTCGTGGTTATGACCCACTTCTTGGTGCCCGTCCACTGCGTCGCACAATTCAACGTGAGATCGAAGATGCCCTCTCTGAGCGCATCTTGTTCGGAGAACTCAAAGCCGGCGAAATCATTGTTGTAGATGCAGAGGGTGAAGGCGCCGATGCGATCTTTACTTTCAAGGGCTCACCCAAAGTTGAAACCCCTGATAGCCCTGGGAACTTATCTGAAGAGGCACCAACTGCTTAATATTTAAAGGCAATTACCCCTTTGGAGTATTCACTCTCAGGGGGTTTTGCTTTACCTTTACTAAATGAGCAAAGCACCGGTATGGGTAGTAACGGTAGCTTTCATCTCTATTTTCTCGACACAGATTTCATATGCAGCCATTACGCCAGGCACAAAGTGTTCTAAAGCTGGGTCAACGGCAATATCTGCTGGAAAGAAGTACACCTGCATTAAGAGTGGAAAGAAGTTGGTGTGGAATAAAGGCGTAGTAATTGCTAAGCCCACACCCACACCCACACCCATACCCACACCAACACCCACACCCACACCCACCTCCGCTCCTCTTGTTGAGGGTGGGGAGTGCGAAAAGATGGGTCTACAAGGAAAAGATTCAACTGGGCTACTTGAGTGCAGAAAAATTATTGGCAACAAGTTAGTTTATACAAGAATCACTAATAATTTTTCACCAGTAGTTAATCCGAGTTCACCCGATCCACTTAAAACTTGTCAGCTTCCTGATATGAGGGCTAATAAATTGTGGCAAGCCCCTGGCATTGCATATCCACCAACGCCGATCGGTGATTTCAAGCCCGCTGGAACCTTCAAAATAGTTGTAGTGGGCTTTGATTTTCCTGACGCTCCAGGTGAAGTACCGCCTTCAACGTATTGGAAAGATGATCTAACAACTATCTCTGAATGGATGAAGTGGTATTCCAATGACAAAGTGAAGTACACCTATGTCACCCTAGATAAATGGTTGCGAGCCCCTCGATTAGCTACAGCTTATGACAATGAAAATGAAGCAACAAAGTCTGCTGGTGGAAATACGTTGAGTGCCGGCGGGGTTACAGATGACCAAAAAACCTCTGAGCTTCTCAAACTTGTTGAAAATGAAGTAGATATCTCAAATACATCAGCAATCTTTTTCTATCACCCGCCATCAGTTGTCGGAAAATTAACTGGTCAGTGGGCAAGCCGAAGTGCAAATTATCAGAGCCCAAAGTATGGAAAAGTGAACTCTGCGATATTTGCTATCGGTGGCGATACGTGGGCAAGCATGCGGACACGGTGGGGATTTCAAATCCACGAGATGCTTCACTCCCATGGCGTTTTTGGGCATTCACCAAAAATCCCATGGAGGATTGGCATTCTGAGTACGGGCGACTCTTGGTCAAGTGCGCTCCTGAGTTGGGATTCACTAGCCCAAGGCTGGACAGATCCTGAAGACATTTACTGCGTAGAGAAATCAAAAGTTACTTCGGTGGATTTGAAATTAGTTCCCCTAGAGCGTGAACAAAAGGGAAATAGGGTGGCCATGGTCAAACTCAATGACCGCCAGCTATTAATGATTGAATCCCATAGAAAAGATAAATGGTCGCAAGGATTAGCGCCTGGTTTTACAGGCATCATGGTCACTTTGGTTGACACCACTAAAAACACAACTTGGGATAATCCAGAGGGTTTTGCAAACCCAAGTTCTGTTGGGGTTGCCTTGAAAATCCCCGGTGTAAACCATGGCACTTATCAATCAATTGGTACCGCAATTCCAAATGCAACCAACATTTATCAGGGCATTGGCATTGTTGATGGAATTGGCATCGCTGGTGATAAAGAGGGTTGGGATCTGAATTACTTTATGTATGCGGGTGAATCAATCACTTACGAGGGGATCAAAATCACGCTAGTAAAGGGTGGTGATAATGACACCGTTCGCATTGAAAAGGTCAGTTAAGACCCTGAAAAAGTTTATGAAGGTGGTTGTCGTGACACTCTCTCTAACTTTAGTTATCTCGGATGCTCAAGCTGCCGTAAAGGCAGGATCTGCTTGTTCAAAGTTGGGTTCAACATCCACGGTTTCTGGAAAGAAGTACACATGCGTTAAGAGTGGAAAGAAGCTAGTGTGGAATAAAGGCATTGCAGTTGTGAAACTAACCCCAACGCCAACTCCAACGCCAACCCCAACGCCAACTCCAACGCCAACCCCAACGCCAACTCCAACTCCAACGCCTTCACCCACATTTCAAGGATTTGTGAATCGATGTCAACGGGACCCAGATGTTCCTGCAGAATGGAAGGAGCTTCAAGAATTTACGACTAAGTATGGTGCTTGCTCCTCACCATGGAGATTTGTGGACTCAACAAATAATTACGGCTCCCCACAACAGGCAATAACTATTTCCACCGAGCTTTTACCCATCTCGCAGTGCAAACTCAATGACCCTGGAGCGTATGGTCGAACATTTCCACGGGCAGCAGACTTTATTTCACCAACAAAGTCAATGAATGTTTTTGTAATCGGTGCTTCATTTCCTGATTATCCTGAAAAAATGACCCCAAGCGAAGAATATGGAAAGTACTTCAAATTTACTCAAGATTTCCTCAAGAACATTTCAGATGCACCAATTAATCCTGTCTATAAGATTGCTGATCACTACATTCAACTATCTATGCCAATCAACAGATATAACTTACTGGAACATCAAGGCAACAAAGAAGTTTTCAAAAATGAGCTGATCACTAAGATGAGTGGTAAATACAATTTCACTGGAGTAGATCAAATTTTGATAGTAATGCCAGCTCAAATTCCACTTACTGTCGCTGATGCTGCAATGAGTTGGAATGGTAAGTGGAGTATTGATGGGAAGTCTTTTTCAAGCGTTTATCTGCAAGGGCCAGCGTATATCGGGCCGCGTGAGGGAAATCTGTGGACTTTTGATCCATGGATAACAGTTCATGAGCAAATCGGTCACCAATTAGGTTTGGGCGATCATTATGGAAGCGAAGAAATTTCATACAACCGACCAGATGGCCCGACCCCAAAAATTTCAGATGATTGGGGTACTGGAAATTGGGGAAATATGTCAGGCGCACTTGGTGACTTCATTGGATGGGATAAATGGACCAGCAGTTTCTTAAATGACTCCCAAATTAATTGTGTTCCAACGAATAAAACTACTTATCACTGGCTACGCCCATCTGAGATTAAGAATAATGTCACGAAAGGAGCAATAATTCCTTTGAGTGGAACTACGGGCATTTTTATAGAATCACATAGGAATACTGGTTATAACTACAAGCAGGATTCAAGAACTAATGGAGCACTCGTCTACACCATTGATGTAACTCGTCTTGAAGGCAATACGAAGATGAGACCTTTTGGATACGGCTTAACAGTCCTCAAACCTGTGGGAAGAACTGCGCAATCATGGGCTTATAACATGGCACTTGGAGATGCAACTTTGAAGATGGGCGAATCAATTACTGTGAGTGGATTCAAAATAACAGTTATTGAATCTGGTGACTTTGGTGACGTGGTAAAAGTAGAAAAGCTTTAAGAACCCAACTTCTTTAGTGCATCTCCGCTAACGCGATAAACCGTCCACTCATCCATGGGCACTGCACCAAGGGATTTGTAGAATTCGATTGATGGTTCGTTCCAATCCAGAACCCACCATTGCAATCGCTCGTAATCGCGCTCGATACAAATCTTTGCGAGCTCTTTTAGAAAAGCTAATCCGAAACCTTTGCCGCGATGGGCAGGATCTATATAGAGATCTTCCAGATATATCCCTGGCTTTCCAACCCATGTTGAGTAGTTTAGAAACCAGATAGAGATTCCAACTACAAGGCCGTCATCTTCGGCAACGTGGCAGTAGGCAACTGGATGCTGGCTAAAAAGTGATTCTTCTATCTGTTCCAAAGTGGCTTTTGCCTCTAGCGGGGCTTTCTCATACTCCGCCAAATCTTTTATTAACTGATGAATGCGCGGAACATCTTCTTTGGTTGCATAGCGAATCATGCGGGGAGTCTATAACGCTTACGGGATATGGCCTCTATGAGTAAATCCTCCTGCAGGGTTTTAAGGGCTTTTTCAACCTGAGATTCCTCTGGCCATAACTTCTTAATTGCATTCTCAGTCAGTGATTCATTCTCGCGCAGGGCTTGAACAATTGTGCCGCGACACTTTCTATCGGTGCCATGCCAGTCCTGAGATTTTCTAATGAGATCACTCTTCGGGTAGCCATTTTTGCGCCAGTTACAGGCAGAGATAACTGGACAGAGTTCGCACTTTGGATTTTTCGATGTGCAGACGAGTGCACCTAGCTCCATAGTTGCAGCGGCCCAGATATGTGCATTCTTTTCTGGAAGCAATGCAAGACGCCTAGCTTTCTCACGGCTTGTTGGCGCAGGCTTTGGATGTTCGTTGCCATCTATAACACGTGTTAGAACTCTACGGATATTTACATCCATTACTAAGCTGCGTTGATCAAAGGCAAAGGCGGCGATAGCAGCTGCCGTGTATTCGCCAATACCAGGTAGTTGTTGCAGGGTGAGTTCATCCTCTGGAACTTCATTGTTGAAATCCTCGGCGATGATTTGAGCTGCAGCATGTAGGCGAAGTGCACGGCGCGGGTAGCCAAGGCGGCCCCAGGCGGTAATAACTTGTGCCGGGGTTGCCGCTGCTAAATCTTTTGGGGTAGGCCAGCGCTCCATCCACTCAATCCATTTCGGCAACACTCGATTAACTGGTGTCTGCTGCAACATATATTCACTGACCATCACACCCCATGGCGTTGTAGTGCGCCACGGTAAATCACGTTTGTTTCTCTTAAACCAATTAACTATCGGTTTTTCAAGCGGGTTCATTCGCCAGTTATTTTTACCCGTGAGAGTGCTTGATCAAGACGTGATACTTCAACGATCTCCATGCCATCAATCTTTGTCTCAGAGCCAGTTGGAACAAGGGCACGCTTAAAACCTAAGCGATAAGCCTCTTGAAGTCTGCGATTTACACCGCTCACCTTTCGGATCTCACCAGCTAAACCAACCTCACCAATTGCTACTAAATCAGATGGCAATGCCAGGCCCTTAGCGGCAGAGGCCACGGCCAGCGCAAGGGCTAAATCGGCGGCGGGCTCAGACATTTTCATACCGCCAACGGTTGCGGCATATACATCGCGGCCACCAACACGCACACCTGCACGAAGTTCAAGGACCGCGAGTGTCATTGATGTTCGGGCCGAATCAAGGCCTGATACAACACGACGTGCATTTCCAAAGTCATTTTCACGTCCCTGGCTCACTAACGCTTGAATCTCTGCAAGTAATGGGCGACGGCCTTCAAGGGTGACAGTGACACATGTGCCCGGAACTGGTTCGGTATGGCGAGAAGTAAATAGACCTGTGGGATCTAATACCGATTCGATTCCGGCATCACTTAAATCAAAGCAGCCAACCTCATCGGATGCTCCGAAGCGGTTTTTAATTGCACGGATTAATCGCAGACGTGAGTGGCGCTCGCCTTCGAACTGGAGAACCACATCAACGATATGTTCAAGCAAGCGAGGACCCGCGATTGAACCATCTTTAGTAACGTGGCCAACTAATAATAAAGTGATATCGCGATCTTTACAGATTCGAATTAAGGCACCGGCAACTTCGCGTACCTGAGTAACGCCACCGGGTGATCCATCGGCAGTTGCACTACCTATTGTTTGTACAGAATCGATTATGACCAGTTGTGGTTTAACGGCATCGATATGTGCGATGACTGCGCCTAGATCGGTTTCTGAGGCGAGAAATAAAAGTGGATCGATAGCTTTAATGCGCTCAGCGCGCAAGCGAACTTGAGAAGCGGACTCTTCACCACTTATATAGAGAGCAGAGAGTCCTTTAGATGCCGTTTGTGCTGCAACGGAAAGCAGTAGCGTTGATTTTCCAACTCCGGGTTCACCTGCTAATAAAATCGCAGCTCCCGGAACTAAACCGCCGCCTAAAACTCGATCAAGCTCACTTACTCCGGTCGGACGTGCGTGAGCTGCAGATAAATCAACATCGCCAATTGGTGTGGCCTTATGTGTTACATGACCTGGAACAAGTGAGAGCTTTTTGGGAGCTGCGATCTCTTCGACGCATCCCCATGCCTGGCACTCTCCGCAGCGGCCCACCCATTTCTGCGATGTCCATCCACATTCGGTGCAGCGGAAGGGATCCTTTTCGACTTTAGCCATGGGTAGAGCCTAGAACGAAGGGCTGACTATTTCTTCTGAGCCGCAAGTGTTGCTGGGTGTTGGATAACAAAGAGGGGAAGTGAGCGGCTTTGTGCATCCTTGATGCCTGCAATACGAATATCACACAGTCGTGCGAGCTCGGCATATGCCTCTTCACCCATCAGTTTCTGAAGTTCATACTTGTTGGACAGATACACCGGCTGAGTTCCAATGTGTGCATCGGGATTACTAGTGCAGTACCAATCAAAATCTTCTCCGCCATCGCCCCATGCAAGGCGTTCGTACTCTCCGATAACAGTTACTGAGTATTCGCGCTCGCCAACTTCGCGAGTTTCAAAGCTACGACGCAACGGCAACTGCCAGCAAACATCGGGCTTAGTATCTACAAAGTGTTTGTTTTCCTTAATCGCCAAATGGTGCAGAACGCAGCCAAAAGCTCCGGAGTAACCGGGGGCTTCATGTCCTTTACGATTTAAAAATATACATCCATCTTCAACGCGACGTGTTTTACGATCGCCATCTTCATCTTTTTCAGAGATACGTAGTTTGGCGCCTGGTTTTTTAGGACGGGCCTCTGCATAAAACTGCCACATCTCTGGCGTTAAATACGCTGCCGCCTTATCGGTGCGGGCCTCGTCATCTTCATCGGTATACATCGCACCTTCGGTGCAGCAGCCGCCATATGGTTGGTTTTTAAATACACCTTGGCAGCCATCTCCATAGATACATGTCCAGTATGAGGTCAACCATGTTAGGTCGCATTTAAAGATTTCTTCAGGGTCGCTTGGATCAGAGAACTCAACCCAATCACGCGCAAAACCTGGCTTTACTTCGGACATAGTCGTAGAGCCTACACGTCTAACAGGTAGGCTTGCACAATGAGTAAGTCGATAGCAGTTGGTGTAATTGGTGCAGGCGTAATGGGCGAAGCGATTATCGCTGCGCTCATTGCATATGGTGTTAAGCCAGAATTGATAGCTATCTCTGAAAAACGTAAAGATCGCGCCGACGAACTCGTCGAGCGTTATGGCATCACAATTGCCGAAATCAGTGGCAACGTTTCTAAGGCCCAAGCCTTACTTCTCGTCGTAAAACCACAGGATATGGCGGGAGTACTTGCCGAGATCAAGAGCTCACTTAACCCTGATGCCGTTGTGGTCACTTTTGCAGCGGGAAAGACGATCTCATTTATCACTGATGCACTAGGTACCGGCAATCCAGTCATACGCGTTATGCCCAATACCGCCACATTAGTCGGTGCGGGGATGGCTGCTATCTCACTTGGCAGCGGCGTTACGGCTGAGCAATCCGATTTTGTTACTGGCTTCTTAGCTGCAACTGGCAAGGTTGTTGAACTACCTGAGGATTTACAGGATGCAGTAACTGCAACGAGTGGATCTGGGCCGGCATATTTTTTTAGATTCGTCGAAGCGATGGTCGATGGCGCAAAAGCGCTGGGCCTTTCGCATGAGGTTGCAACAGAGTTAACGGTGCAGACCATGATTGGCGCCGCTAAATTATTAGAGAGTTCAGGAAAATCTGCTACAACTCTTCGCGAGAACGTTACAAGCCCTAATGGGACAACGGCTGCTGCATTGGCATCTCTAGATGATAATGAGATCTCAACCCTAGTTGCTACCGCTATGAAAGCCGCGCGCGATCGCTCGCAGGAATTAGCGTGAAGCGGTTTTTAACATTAGTTTTAATCTCAACACTTGTTGCAACCCCATCCACACAGGCTGCACCTAAAAAGATTGCAGTCAAGGCCCTCAACTTAGTAACAACAATTAGCAATCAAGAAGAGGTAGCGGGCTTTGTTGTAAGCGCTAAGACGATAATTATTTTCGGTACATCAGTGGATAAATCCTTTGCTCGCGCAGTTGATACCAATGGCCAAGAGCTATGGAATATCCCACTTGATCCAAACTCTCCATCGATTGCCAGTGCTGGAGCCGTTGATAGCGCTGGAAATATATGGATAGCGGGTTCTACATCACTGCTTCGGCCCAAACCCACTCCCTCTGCAACGAGTACTCCACTTAACCCCGATGCTCTTATCAATACTCCTGACTCCTTCAATCCTGATTTAAGTGCCGTGGCACTCTGGAAAATCCCATCAGGAACATCTAACCCAATTCTTTACACCGCCCAACAAAGTGCGCCTGTATTAATCACAGCGATCACAGCGGATAAGAACGGTATCTCTTTAGTTGGTCTAACTCAGTCTGCAAAGGGCAGTTCAGGATTTGTAATCAGCGCCAATGCGTTAGGGGATTTTGGAAAACCTCTATTAATCGGCGCAATATCAACGGTTCTAGATGCTGTAGTGCGACATAGCGATGGAACGCTAACAGTAACGGGTGCGAGTAGTGAAACTTTAGGTGGCAAGAAATTAGTTGGCTCAATTGACGGTGTAGTTATTAAGATTTCAAAAACTAACACGATACTTTCAGTTGTACGCAGCTCTGCTCCAAAGGCAGAGCGCAACTGGGGTAGTGCGACATCGGCACTCTTACTTGGTGGCAGCGTTGTTACTGGCGTAAAAACTGAGAGCGCAGTAACTAAGTTTTCTAACAGCTATGCTCCAACATGGACATATCGCTTCGCATCAACTGGTCCAACATTGACTCTAGGGTCAACGTATGCTTTCTTTGTTTCTAAAGGGGCTATCCCGCAGTTAAATAACTGGGAACCGAAAAGCCCCCAAGCTCTTCTCTTAACATTTGATACTAAAGGATTAATTAGTGGTGCATTTAGTGCAGGCATTAATCAGCGTGAAATAGTTGGCTTATCTAGTAGTAAAGAGTTGGGGGTTGTGTGCCTTACTGCGAGTGCAGAGGCGATATCAATCTTTACCCTAGGTTAATTAAGGCTTTAGTAGCGCTAACTTATTATTGACTGTTGCGAGTAAGTACTTAACTTTATTAACAGTAACCCAAGCGCTCTGTGTTGGTTCAGCGCCTTGGCTGCTGCGGACTAAGCGAATCGCCGACTGACCCGCAACGGCCTTACTTGTATCTAGTGCACATAGGCGCTCCTGGCAGTTAAAGACAATAGTTTTTCCATCGATAGATAAATAGGCACCAGGTGTACCAAAGTTCTCAGTCGTAGACTTTGAAATAGCCAGTGGAGCGCTGAGCATCGCCCAGCGGATCTGATTAGGCTTTGGAAAAGAGGTAATGGAAGTTGCAAGCCAGGTCACCATTACATCGCCACTTACTCTTGCTATCGCGACGTCATAACCAAAGATCGATGCATCATCGGTAGAGATATCAAATGATTGATATGACCAGGCAGTGGAATCGCTCCCCGCGCGGATTGCAATCCGGACTGCACCGGATGAGATCTCTTTCTTCTGATTAAGAGTTACAACCGAGTCGTATACAACATATGTCTTACTACCATCAAAGATGGCTTGTAAGTGAAAGCCAACATCGCCAGTTGAGCGACCATCTGTCTTGCGATCGCCATCGACTAACTCATAAACCCAAGGATTTGTACCTGTCTTTACCGCCCCGAGCAGAATTCCTTGGCTCTCATCACGGTAGAAGACCTGCACACCGTTGGCCGTTGCCACACATGCGTTCGTCACACTGACATCGCTAGATGTTCGGACTCGCTTCGAGTCTTCGTAGTTATTAACTACTGGCCCATCGCCATCGACAACTTCAAATACAAAGCTCTTACCGTTATAGGTCGCATACCGTAGATCCTTATCGCTGGCATCGCTATAGAAAATATGTAAGAGCTGCTTTGTTCCACTTCCGTTAACGCACAGAGATACGGGGCTGTTTATTGAGTGCGACGTACGACCGCTAGTACCACCTGCACCATCAACTGTTACCTTCTTCCATACTTTGCCATCAAAGGTTGCAAGCTTTAAATCACCGCTCTTGGTATCGGTATATGCGATTGCGGGTTTACCATTAAATGTTGCACTTGCAACTGATTTTCCATCGGCGCCGTTATCTAGAACCGTGCTCTTCCAGCCCGCTTGAGGGATGGTGGCTTTAGTTGTTGCGGCTTCAGATAGACCGAGGGTATTTTTTGCAACAACGGTAAATGTGTATGAAACGCCGTTTTTCAACCCACTAACAACTACAGGGCTTGATAAGGCGCTCTTCTCAACCCCTGTCTTGAGATTTTTTATGATGTACTCACTAACTTGCGCTGTGCGTAAGTTCACTGGTGGATCAAATGTGATCAGAGCTGATGAATCGGCGGTGAAGGCCTGAACGTTGCGGGGTACTAGAGGAAGGCCAGTTGCAATACCGACAGGTGGTTTGCTGCGCATATCTTCGATCATGGCCAGCAGTAATGGACCAGGCTCTGCAAATATCTCTCCTGGATCTAAATTAGGAGTCATAACAGAGTCCAAACCTGATTTTGAAAACGTCGCCTCATCTAAGTGACTAGTTGAAGAGCCAGGTTCGTAACGCAAAGGCGTGTATAGCTTTGGCTTAACTCCACCGTTGGCTTTAATAGCATTTGCACCAGACCAAAAAAGCGGCGCTGTTAGGGCTTGAGCTAGCTCATTTGATGGTGTGGGTAAATCTGCTAAACGTTTCCCATCTATTGTCTGGGCATATGCATCGTATGGTGTTGGTTGATCAAGACTTGCAACCCCAAAGTTGGTGTCGTATGCATCGTTGGATAAGAAGCCAATACCATGGGCAATTTCATGCAGAAATACCGATCGAAGATCGTATTCTCGTTGTGATGGCATGCCATCTCCACGTGTATTCCAACCACCGCTCGAGTTAACTTGGATAATAATATCTGGATTGGCCTTATCTAAATCTTTACCAGCAAGCGCATTTGCAAGGGCTGATGTATACCAGAGTGATTGATCAGGTGCACCGGCAAAAGATGAGAAGAAGTTTACTGGGCGTGCACTACCAAGGACTCCCCACGAACTCGAACGCCCCCATGATGCATCAATGCTAACTGGCACGCTCGATGCAAAGTTTGCAGACCAAATATCGACGGCTGCTTGGACCTCTTTTTTAGCCCAGTCGGGGAAGTTGTTGTAGGTGACATTGAATGTAGATTTAGCAACTCCGACGGCAGACTTTGGTCGAGGAGTAGTTGTTGTTACTGGATTTGTTCCGGCATATATATGGCCCCACTGTGTTCCAGGAATCTTTAGAAAGAGAGCTTGCGCAGAGGGAGCGTTGAGCAGGGATCCAACGAGGGCAGCGAGAATTACCGCTACTCGTAGATGCTTAAAGTGGATGGCCCGCATAAGCGCAAACACTACCAAGATGAGATGATTTCATCATGGTCGATAGTGCAGATAGCCAATTTTCAAAGGAAACTGACAGGGTTAGTGCCTGCATTGTTACCGTATTTACTAGGCATGGTTGCCATCTTTGTGAAGTCGCTATAGAGACACTCGAATCAATGAAGGTTGAATTAGATTTTACTATTGAGAAGAGATATATAGATGGAGATCAAGAGTTAGAAAAACTTTATGGTGAACAGGTTCCAGTTATTCAGATTGATGGAGAGCATCATGATTTCTGGCGAGTAGATCCAGAGCGATTTAGATCTTGCCTTGAAAGACATCGTCAGCGTCGATAATTTTGTACGAGTAGCCCTGTTCGGCTAAAAAGCGTTGACGGTTTTGTGCAAAGTCTTGGTCGATTGTGTCGCGAGAAATAACAGAGTAAAACTTTGCAGTGCGCCCATCGGCCTTTGGTCGAAGAATTCGGCCCAAGCGTTGAGCCTCTTCCTGACGGCTACCAAAAGCCCCCGATACTTGAATCGCAATAGTTGCATCGGGTAAATCAATTGAAAAGTTAGCAACTTTAGAGACAACTAAGCAGGTGATCTCTCCGGTTCTGAACTTATTAAAGAGAATTTCGCGCTCTTTAATAGGAGTATCGCCCTTAATTAATGGCACACCGAGTGTTTCAGAGAGTTCATCTAACTGGTCGATGTACTGTCCGATGACTAAAACCTGTTCTCCTGCATGTTTTTCAACTAAGGCCTCGACGACGTTGCGCTTAGTGCGAGTCGTTGCACATGCGCGATAGCGGTTTTCAGGTTCGGCCGTTGCATATAGCAATCGCTCGCCCTCGGTTAAGTTAACGCGGACCTCAATACATTCAGCTGGTGCGATATAGCCCTGAGATTCAATCTCTTTCCACGGCACGTCATAACGCTTTGGCCCAATGAGAGAGAAGACCTCGCCCTCCATTCCATCTTCGCGCACTAACGTTGCCGTTAGACCTAAGCGTCTGCGGGATTGGATATCGGCGGTAAAACGAAAGATTGGCGCTGGTAATAAGTGGACCTCGTCATAGATAATCAAACCCCAGTCATGCGTATCAAAGAGATCTAAATGTGCGTACACACCATTCTTCTTCTTCGTCATAACTTGGTACGTAGCAATAGTTATAGGGCGAATCTCTTTCTTGGAGCCTGAGTATTCACCGATCTCATCTTCATTGAGTGTCGTACGCTTCAATAACTCTTCACGCCATTGGCGGGCGGCGATGGTATTTGTCACCAAGATTAAAGTTGTTGCCTTTGCATGTGCCATCGCTGCAGCACCCACTATTGTTTTTCCAGCCCCGCATGGCAGAACAACAACGCCTGAACCACCATGCCAGAAGCCTTCAGCAGCTAACTCTTGATATGGCCGAATCTTCCAATCCTTTTGTACTAATTCGATTGGATGTGCTTGACCATCGACGTAGCCTGCAAAATCCTCGGCCGGCCATCCCAAGCGAAGCAACGATTGCTTGATCGCACCACGTTGGCTCGGCAGAACCGCAATTGTTTCGGCATCGATACGCGCACCGAGTAAAGGTGCAATCTTGCGAGCACGGATAACCTCTTCTAAAACTGCAGTATCAGTTGTAACAAGGATCAAACCATGAACTGGATCGGCCTCTAACCGGAGACGGCCATAGCGTGACATTGTTTCGGCGACATCAATCAAGATTGAGTGGGGAACTGCATATCGCGAGTATTTGATAAGCGTGTCAATTACTTGTTCAGCATCGTGGCCTGCAGCGCGCGCATTCCATAATCCAAGTGGGGTTAAACGATAGGTGTGAATGTGCTCAGGTGATCGCTCGAGCTCTGCAAAGGGTGCGATTGCACGACGACACTCTGTCGAAAGTGGGTGATCGATGTCGAGCAGTAAAGTCTTATCGCTTTGAACGATTAACGGACCATCAGTCATTGAGAATATCTTTGATGAGTGCGTGCAAAAGCGCGCTACGGTTTTCAAGAGTTGTGATATCTACCCACTCGTGTGCAGCGTGTGCACCATCTCCAACTGCACCTAAGCCATCTAGAACCTGTGCGCCAGCGGCAGCGGCGAAGTTGCCATCACTTGCACCACCGACTGATGCATGGCCAAGTGGTGGCATACCTAAAGCTTTAGCAACTCTTTCTGCTCGCTCGTACAAAGCCATTGTGGATGTTGTCTCAAGAGGTGGACGATTAAATCCTCCTGTAATTTCATATTGTGCTGCAGGATTTACAGGGGTTAATTTTCGAACTGCAGTATCTACGCGCTGTAGTTCGACCATTGAAAATGAACGGACATCGATATCGAGCACAGCTAAATCCGGAACCGTATTTGTCGTATTACCTGAACGCAGCATCGTTGGCACAACGGTTGTACCCAACTCCTTATTTTCAAGGCCTGATATGGCAAGGATCGCATGTCCCATTTCTACAGTGGCGTTAACACCTTTTTCTGGCTCTAGCCCTGCATGTGATGCCTTGCCATGAATCTTTACTTGAAACATCGCAGTACCTTTGCGACCAGTCTTCACTTTGCCATTGATTGTGGCCTCTACAACTAAAACTGCCTTAGCCTTTGCCGAGATCTCTTTAATAAACTCTTTGCTAGTTGCGCTACCAGTCTCCTCATCACTCGTTGCAACAAGTGCTACTGAGCCATCGATACCCTTCATTGCAAAGAGTCCTTGAATAAAACCGGCCTTCATATCGAAGATGCCTGGGCCGCTAGCAACGCTCTCTTTGATGCTCCATAAAGATTGGAAAGAGCCCTTGGGCCAGACAGTATCTAGATGTGCAAGAACAATGACATCAGGATTCTGCGCACCCCACCAAAAAACTGGGCGGCCATTAACTTCACGGATCTGTGCGGGAGTTCCAAGAACATCGAGTGCGATCTGGCTTGCTAGCTCAATTACAGCGCGGCAGGCATCTAGATCTTCAGTGGGTGATTCCAACCTGACGAGTTTTTCTAGCGCTGACAACATGGGCTAATCCTATAACGGTGCTACGCCGGTGATGCGGGGAATTCGGAAGGATTGAACTTCACCCGTTGCATGATCGCGGGCTATTAAAGCCCCTGCGCTGACCCGAATTGGATCGATAATTCGATGCGTGACCGAGCCATTGTTATCGGCGTACCCAATCGAGAGTGATTTCTCCTCTTGAATAAATCTATTTACTAAATCCATAGTTTCATTGGCGGTGGTGCGTGGCAATGCACCAAGCGCCTCACTTGCAACTTGGCGCAAACGTGTCTGCTTATGACTAGATTTTTCACCAGTACGAATTGCACGAATAGCTGTGTTCAATAAATCTTCACTCGGAGCTTCTATCTCACCAATGACACGTGGAGGCCGCGGCTTAGTTAGTGCACGATTTTTACGTGAGCCGCTGAGCATTAAGCCGTTAGAGGATTCGGCGGCAGGCAAGTATCCAGACTCTCGTAAAATACGCATTGTATCCGCGGCATCGTGATCGCAGATAACAACTTCGGGTGCGATACGGCGAAGTGCGAGCATCTCTAACTTTTTATCGTTCATGATCTGTGCAATCAGTGCGGTGTCTTCACAGCGAATAAATGAGGAGGTATTTCCAACACGCAACTTGCCATGCTTCTTTGCAACATCGACGATTAAATACTCAAGAGGCTGTGGCATCGGCGTTTTAGATGTCTTGATTAGGAAGGCCTTAATCTCATCGCCCGTTTTGCCATGATCTAGCGCGCGACGGATTGTCGCTTCACTAAAGCGATAAACCGTTGCACCACCACGGCTTTCAATCTCTGCCATGATCGCTAACTGCTGCGAAATCTCATGCTCGAGTGGCCCTGGTGCAATCGCAGTGTTATCGCTCTGAATAAGAATATGGTCGACGGTTTTAGGCAAGTCATCATTTATTAGGTTGAGATCATCGCCATTTAAGAAGCCGACTCCGTATTTAGAGATTGCGCCCTGTCCGCTTATACCCAGCCACTCAGCCTCACGTAGAGTCCATGCAGCGAGCTCTTCTTGCAGAGATGAGTTACGTCGAACCGGGGCTCGCCAGTTCATGAGTGCGATAAATGATGGCGCATCTGGTGCAATAGATTGATTCTCACTCAGAATCGAAAGTGTCAATGCCCGAACACGTGAGGCGTTGACTCGGTCGAGTTCAGGGCCTAATGCTGCAACGTTCTTTGCCTGCGCCCTACCAACTAAGCCACTTACGCGAGATGTAATCAACCAAGCCGATGCCAATACCTGCCAACGATCGGCAGGTGTCTGCATGAGCCAGATATCAAACTTATTGCTAGGCATTATGCGATCATCAGAATCGACACTGATGAGCGATGTCAGATATGCCAACTCGGTAATAAAGGCGGTACATGATTCATCTACACCAAGGTGGTTGGCGATTATTTTAAGATCTCGCACACCTAATCCACCGGCGCGGAGGGCATCTGCCGGCTCCTCTGCCCAGAAATTTAATAACTCTTCAACCCAGCGCAGCACCGTCGAGATATTTGCAATCGCTGCAAGATTTACTTGGCGCTCATCCCGCTTAGTACCAGCTAAAACTGGGGGATTGATTAAGTTTTCTCTATGTGTTTTACCACCGCGCAGATAAATAGCTACTTCGCGTGGCAAGATAACCGTTCTTTGATCGAGTGGAACCAAAAACTTTCGCTCCAGTAGCCACGTGACACCTGGCCCTGGATTCTTAATATCTCCAACACTGCCACGTGGTGGCCCCCAAATGAGACGCTCTAATACTTTCATTGCATCAGTTGGAGCATTATCTAGTTCGGCAAGTTTGAGTTTTGCTATCGAAACAGGGCCAAGGCCTGCAGGTTCGTTACCAATTACATCGCGTAATTGTGTTGGAAGACGCATGCCATCATCAGATGGATAAATAAGTCCGATAGAGATTAAATGCTCAAGTGCTCCAGCTGCCGCTTTATCGGTTAGTGCAATGAGTGATTTAAGGATGAATGGCTCAGTGAGTGTGCCAGCAGCCTCTAATACTTGAAACTGCCACTGATTAAGCGAGTCAATGGCTCGCGCCAAACTTGGCGCAGAACATGCGCGTACTGCAAGAGATGCGATATCAGGGGGTACCGGTATTACTAAATCGGGGCGGGCACTGAATAAGGATAAGAAGGCAGCGTCATCAATACTACGTAAGTAGTCGGAGAATGATCGCATTTCCATAACTTGCTAACATTACTGGGCTTTACTGCTTATTGCGTAATCAGCGACGCTTTCCACGTGGGGTCAGCCATGTCGCAAGGGCTGCAAGGCGCACCACCACTGGTGAAATAGCTCGTCCAATAAAACGTGCTCGACGAAAATCATGAATCGGCCAACCCTCAGCCATTGCTCGAAGTCCTAAAATCGCATCGGGATTAATTGCCGATGGATTCCCAACGCACTGTAAAAGCGGTAGATCATTATTGCTATCAGAGTATGCATAACAATCGGCCAGGTTCAAACCATTGCGCGCAGCTAATTCCTTTACAGCAACTGCTTTCTCTTTTCCGTGCAAGAGCGCACCTGACATTGCACCAGTGTAGGAACCATTTTTAATCTCGGCTTTACTTCCAAGTGCTCCAGTAAAACCTAATCGGTTGGAAATAAGTACTGCCATATCTTCAGGGGCCGCCGTTACTAACCAGACCTCCTCTTGATTCAAGAGATGTTTTTGCGCAATATCTATTGTGCCCTGCCAGATTGCAGGGGATACAAACTCATCATAAATCTCTTGTGCAATTGCCTCAATATCGTTAACACTATGACCACCGATAAAATCAGTTGCAGATTTTTGAAAACGTGCAATCTCTTCTTTGTTTTCTTTTCCCGTTAAGCGAAATCTCAGATTTGCCAGAACAAAGCGGGAAATGTCCTTTTTCGTGAAATAGCCCCGCTGGTACATGCCTCGACCTAGAAAGTAGATCGTTGAGCCACGAATCAGCGTGTTATCGACATCGAAAAAGGCTGCTCGCTTCGCCGTGAGTGCCATGTCACTACCCTAACGAAATTGCTCCAATAGGGAGGCTTTATGCTTGGTCAATGAGTTCAACGGTCCATGTGATTCGTCACGGCGAAGTAGAAAACCCAGGGAAAATTCTCTATGGCCGCCAACCCGGATGGAGATTATCAAAGCGTGGTTTAGATATGGCTACCACCCTTGGTGATTGGTCTACACCACTTGATGTAGGTGCGCTTCATGTTTCTCCACTGCAGCGGGCCCAAGAAACAGCAGCCCCTATTGCAGCAGCACATAATATTTCAATTACAACTGATGAGCGTTTAATTGAAGCTGCAAATGTATTTGAGGGAAAACCATTCGGTGTTGGTGACGGAGTCTTGCGTCATCCAGCATCGTGGCGACACTTATGGAATCCGTGGAAACCATCATGGGGTGAGCCATACGATGAACAGGTGACACGAATGCTTGCAGCTATCTTTGCCGCACGTGATGCCGCCCAAGGTAGAGATGCAATCTGTGTATCTCACCAACTTCCAATCTGGATTTTAAGAAGTGCCATAGAAAGCCGTCGATTACTTCATGATCCCCGCAAACGTGAATGCTCATTAGCATCAGTGACTAGTGTTCATTTCGACGAGGATGGCCTTATCTCTGGCCTTACATACTCCGAACCCGCACGCCATCTCTTGCCAGATAAGTAAATATGAAGTACCTACATAAAGTTTTTGTAACATTATTCCTTACCGTTGTGTTAACTAGTTGTAGCGGTGGCGGCTCTTCAAGTTCACAAGAGAGTTTTGTATCTGGTGATGGCTCAGTAACATTTGTAAATCCAACTGATCGGATCGATGCCCCAGTTTTAGCAGGTATGACACTATCTGGGAGCAATTACACTCATGTCCCGGGTAAAGTTACTGTTGTAAATGTTTGGGCCTCATGGTGTTCACCTTGCCGTGCTGAAATTCCGACACTCATTGCACTCTCAAAAAAGTACAACGAGGTCACTTTCATCGGCGTCCTCACTCGCGATATGCCACCTGCGGCAGAGGCCTTTGCGCGTAGATTTGCGATCCCATATCCAACACTTATAGATGACTCGGTTTTGCTTGGCTTTAGAGATTCATTACCCGCAAATGCAATTCCATCGACGGCTGTCATCGATAGAAATGGCAAGGTCGCTGGTCGTATCCTAGGTGAAGTTACAGTTGCTTCACTATCTAAATTAATCGAGCGAGTGAGTTCAGAGTGAAAGATTTTTTCGTAGAGCAGATTATGAGCGGCTTTTTAGTTACAGCCTTTCCAGTGGCCTTTATTGCAGGTCTAATCTCATTTCTCTCCCCCTGTGTTTTGCCACTCGTGCCCGGCTATCTCTCATTTGCCGCAGGGTTTTCGGCTAATAGAGGCAAACTCTTTTTAGGTTCACTGCTCTTTGTGAGTGGATTCTCAGTTGTATTTATCTCATACGGAGCAATCTTTGGCGGTTTAGGAAACCAACTTGCCGCCAATGAACAGGTTATTTCACGCCTTCTTGGTCTACTAACAATCTTCTTAGGTTTTAGTTTTCTTGGTAAGTTTCCACTGGCACCAACGCTGCACCCTCGTATGAAGACAACGGGTGGCTTAATCGGTGCACCGTTACTTGGATTTCTATTTGGAGTTGGGTGGACACCGTGCATTGGTCCGGCCCTTGCTGCGGTACAAACTTTAGCTTTCCAAGAGTCGAGTGCGATGCGAGGAGCAATTCTCTCAGTCGGATATTGCTTAGGTCTAGGACTTCCCTTTATAGCATCTGGAGTTTTTCTTGATCGCTCACAAAAGCTCCGTAAATATATCGTTCATCGAGGAGATTTAATCTCAAAAATCGGTGGCGTATTTTTGATAGCTATTGGTCTCTTACAGGTCACCGGTGCATGGGGGCAGATTATGAACTCACTTCGTTCATTGATTTCAGATTTTATTCCGGTGGTATAAATGAGCCAAGAGATTCAACTTCCAGAGCTCGGCAGCGTTGGTCTACTGCGATATGTATGGCGGCAGTTAACGAGCATGCGTACAGCTCTCATACTTTTGATGTTGCTGGGTATTGCAGCGGTGCCGGGCTCTCTTGTTCCGCAACGTACCCAAAACCCAATGGCGGTCAGCGCTTCATTTAGGAGTTCACCAGAGTTATCACAGTGGATGGATCGTTTCTCACTCTTTGATGTCTACGGCTCTCCCTGGTTTAGCGCGATTTATATTCTTCTCTTTATCTCACTGATTGGTTGTGTTCTACCACGCACTATCGAGCATTTTCACGCCGCGCGTGCCCTACCGCCAGCAACGCCTAAAAACCTCAATCGTATGGAGTTTTATTCGGCATGGCCCGCCGTAGGTAGCGAGCTTGAACTTGCTCGGGCCTGGTTTAAGTCACAACGATTTAGAGTATTAGAAAAAGATGGAACGCTTTCGGCAGAAAAAGGCTTTACACGCGAAACTGGAAATCTATTTTTTCACTTAGCTCTTATTTTAATCTTGCTTGGAATCTCTTTTTCATCACTCTTTGGCATGCGAGGCGAGGCGATTCTCAATGTTGGCGAACGCTTTGTTAATACTTCAACGAGTTATGACTCTTTGGCCTATGGAAAACTTTTTAAAGACGGCAAGTTAGAAAAATTTATATTAACCATCGATAAATTTGATGCTACATATAACGTCGTAACTAGCGCTCCTGAAGACTACACACTCAATGTGAGTTTAAGGACTGGGGATTTAACAACTACCGAAAAGCGAGTTATCAAAGTTAATTCGCCGCTTGCGATTGGAAATACAAAAATCTATCTTCAAGCAAATGGTTATTCGCCAGTTGTGACGGTGCGAGATTCAAAGGGTAACGTTGCCCTGCAAGGCGCTGTCCCATTCCTTCCCCAGGATTCAAATCTGCGTTCAATTGGTGCGATTAAAGCCCCCGATGCAGATCCACAGGTTGGCTTTGTTGGCTCTTTTGTTCCGACATATCAACGTAGCGACGGCAATGGCGCAATAAGCGTATTTCCGCAAGCTCTAGACCCACGTTTGTTGCTCTCGGCATGGAGCGGTGATCTCGGATTAGATTCTGGAGTTCCGCAATCGGTCTATCGAATCGATACGTCATCTATGTCACAGCTTGGCTTAAAATCATTAAAACCTGGCGAAGTATTTACCTATGCTGGTGGATCCATAACTTTTGAAGGTTATGTGCAGTGGGTCAACCTTCAAATTGTCGATGATCCCGGTAAGAACTTTGCACTACTCGGCGCTATTGTTGCCATCCTTGGACTACTCGCATCACTATTTACGCGCCGTCGTAGAATTTGGATTCGAGTAGGAGATGTGGTTGAAGTCGCAGGTCTTGCAAAGAATGCAGCACCGGGCCTAGAGCAAGAGTTAGCAATATTCACAAAAGTTTTAAAAGGAGAGAAATAAATGTCACGCACATGGGCTTATCTCTCTAACTATTTAATCTACTCATCAATGGCCGTATATACGCTCTCATTTTTTGCACACGCAGTTGAAACCGCATGGGCGGTAAAGATTCCCGATGCAACTACTGCCAAGACACTTGATTACAAACGCACTGAAAAGGTTGCACGTGTCGCAACTGCGATGATGATTCTGGGCTTCCTACTTCTCTTTGCAGGAGTAATCGCTCGAGGTTTATCTGCTGGACGAGTTCCGTGGGGCAACATGTATGAGTTTTCAATTACCGGCGCCTTAGCTTTTTCTGGTGCCTATCTTGCCGCCCTTCGAAAATACGATCTGCGCTGGCTGGGCTTATTAGTTTCAATCGCAGTTCTGTTGACTCTTGGTACTGCAGTAGCAGTTCTCTATCGCCCGAGTGCACCGCTTGTTCCGGCACTTAAATCAACATGGTTAGTCATTCACGTTTCGGCGGCGATTATTTCAGGTGGAGTATTTTTGCTCGCAAATACAATCGCAGCTGCGTATCTATATCTGGATGCGATGGAGTCAAAGGGCGAACGCACGGCATGGGCTAAGCGACTGCCATCCCTTGAGTCGCTAGATCAACTCTCATATCGTTTGGTTGCATTTGTCTTTCCTTTATGGACATTTGCAGTTATCGCTGGTGCGATCTGGGCAGAGAGTGCTTGGGGACGTTATTGGGGCTGGGATCCAAAAGAGACATGGGCTTTTATTACATGGGTTGCTTACGCAGCATATTTGCATGCACGGGTAACGATTGGTTGGCGCGGTAGGCGTGCAGCATGGCTATGTTTATTTGCAGGCTCTACATTTTTATTTAACTACATCTATGTAAATATCTGGGGTAGCGGAAAACATACCTATTCGGGGCTTTAAAGCTTTCTTAAGAAATCCGGATCATCATCTGGAGGCAATATACGACGCTTTGGCTGCTTGTAACCCTTAGGCTTATTTCTACCAGCGATTAAATATGCGATTGGCCCAATTGCAATGGCTTGAGGCCCCAGAAGGATTATTAATAGCAGCCAGCCCCACTTTGGAAGGTTCTTAATCTGTGACTCATCGGCACGTGCACAATCGATGAGCGCGTAGATGGTGAGACCAAAGATCAGAACTAAGGGGATTACTCGTGACATAGGAAAATTATATCGCTAGGGCTACTGCAAAGAGGGCTGAAAAGATAAGTTGAAGTTTTCCAGTCTTTCCTAAGATTGGAATCAAGGCCGCCCCACTTGTTCCACCCATGACGTTTCGGGCTAATGAAAATGTAAGTGGTGCCACAAGGAGTGTTAAGAGCGCAGCTGGTTTGAAGGTAGCGATCGCAGCGGTATGTGCCAACACAAGTAGGGCAACGAAGAAGCGACGGGCCACTAAATCGCCCCCCCGCACAGCCAGGGTTTTTTTACCGACTAATACATCTTGCGCTAAGTCTCGAAGATTATTAATTGCAAGAATTGCACACGAGAGTGCACCCATAGGTATCGCAACAATAAAACTCATAACTGTGATGCTCTCTGTCTGCACATAGAAAGTTCCGACTGTTGCAACTAAACCAAAGAATACAAAGACTGAAATCTCACCGAAGCCACTGTAGCCATATGGTTTGCGACCACCGGTGTAGCTCCACGCAGCAGCGATAGCGATAGCTCCGACGGCGATTAGAACTGGCGACGTCATTAACGCTAACCACAGACCAGAAATTGAGGCGATTCCAAAGGAGATAAAGGCGGCAGCTTTAACGCTTTGCGCACTTGCTAAACCACTAGCCACCAAACGTGTTGGACCAATGCGATGATTGTCGCTTCCCTTAACGCCATCAGAGTAATCATTGGCAAAGTTGACACCGATTTGTAGCCAGAGCGAAACTTTGAGAGCAAGAGCTGCACGCAACCAGTTGAAATCACCTCCTGCTAGTGCCGAACCAACTAAGACCGGTGCAATTGCGGCGGGAAGCGTGCGCGGACGTGCACCGAGAATCCATCTATTCATGCTCCACCATCTTTGAAAGTGCGGCACGATCTACTTTGCCGATACCGAGCAACGGTAGTGACTCCATGATGTGGACTCCCTTTGGCTTAGCGATATCACCGAGGGCGGCCTCTAAGTAATGTGAAATCTCAGTCTCGTTAACCTCGCCGACGATTGCTAGGTGAAGGGCTTGGCCCCACTGTCGATCAGTAATAGCAAATGCAGCACACTCAAGATCGGGGTAACGAACCGAGAGCGTGGCTTCAATAGAAGTCAGTGAGAGATTTTCTCCACCAGTAATAATTACATCATCGGCCCGACCAAGGACGCGTAGTCGCCCATCCTTAATCTCTCCAAGATCATTAGTAATAAACCAACCATCTTGTAGTTGGAAGAGATCGGGGGAGTTTAAGTAATTAGTTGCTAACACCGAACCACGAATTTTAATTACTCCTTTTTCTGAAATTGCGAACTCAACACCAGGTAATCCCTGGCCTTCATAGACACAACCACCACAGGTTTCAGTCATTCCATATGTTTCAACAACATTAATTCCTGCAGATTGAGCTTGCCTGCGAAGTGTTGGAGCAAGAGCGGCGCCGCCAACTAATACAGCGTTCGCACCTTGCAAGTGACGCAGTAGTCGTTCATCTGAATTAAGAGCTCTAAATAACTGGGTCGGAACAATTGATGTGAAATCAACTTTTGGATACTCACCCTCAAAGCTTCGTAGATCAAGTGGAAGCGTGCCTACTTCTAGCGAACGGATAATTACATTTACTGCAGCGATATGGGTAAGTGGAAGAAGTAGAGACCACTGCGCACCGGCACTAGCGCCGATAAAAGAGTTAGATGCCTGCGCCGATGCGATTAGTGCATCACGTGTAAATGCGACCTCTTTGATTAATCCTGTGCTTCCGCTAGTGCCAACAACAATGGCGATATTTTTTGCTGCCAACTTAGACCGAACCTCACCGAAGCTAAGGGCAGGGCCATTCCCAACCAGGGCGGCCGTAATCTGCACCGCTAACTGCGTGATTTCACAGGTAGGGCTGGCTCGTAGTAACTCTCGTTGTGACGACATGTCCATTGCAGCCGTAGGCTATCGCTAGCAACGATATTGGAGGAAATGTGAGCAAGCCGATTAATCGCGAGTTTGGTAGCCGTGAGATCCCTAGTTGGGTAGTGGCGCCAGGTGGAGAGAGCTTCACCGACATTAAATATCAGATGAGTGATGGCATGGCCAAAATCACTATTAACCGTCCCGAGCTGCACAATGCATTTCGCCCGCAGACGATCATCGAGTTGATTGAGGCTTTTTATCTAGCGCGCGATAATGAAGAGGTCGGGGTAATAATTTTAACTGGCGAAGGCACAAAAGCCTTCTGTTCAGGTGGAGATATTAGCGTTCGCGGTGATGATGGATATCTTGGTGATGACAAGCTCGCGAAAAAGGGTATTGGTCGATTAAATGTTTTAGATTTGCAGGTACAGATTCGCCGTACACCTAAGCCAGTTGTTGCAATGGTTGCTGGTTGGGCGATTGGCGGCGGACATGTTTTACATGTCGTCTGTGATTTAACAATTGCCGCCGATAATGCAAAGTTTGGTCAGACTGGTCCAATGGTTGGTTCATTCGACGGTGGCTATGGTGCCGGTTTATTAGCTGCACATGTTGGTCAGAAAAAGGCACGCGAGATCTGGTTTATGACGCGGCAATATGATGCACAAGAGGCTTTAGATATGGGCTTGGTCAATACCGTTGTTCCAGTTGCCGAGTTAGAGGCTGAAACAGTTTCATGGTGTCGCGAAATGCTTCGTAACTCACCACTCGCACTTCGTTTGTTGAAATCTAGTTTGAACGCTGCCGATGATGGTTTAGCTGGGGTGCAACAGTTAGCTGGTGATGCAACGCTGCTGTTTTATATGAGTGAAGAAGGCCAAGAAGGCCGCGATGCTTATATAGAAAAGCGCTCTCCTGATTTCAAGAAATTTCCAAAGCGCCCATAAGCAATGCTTGATTCAATCCTAGGTTCACTCAAAGTTGTTGCACTTGCGACGAAGACCGACTTTCGCTCGGTTACATCGCGCGAGGTTGCACTCTTTGAAGGTCCTATGGGTTGGGGAGAGTTTTCTCCATTTCTTGAATATAGTTATGAAGAGTCGATACCCTGGTTTCTAAGTGGGATAGAAGCGGCATTTGGTAAAACGCCACCGCTCAATAGAAGCCTTATCGAAGTTAATGCAACGATGCCATCGATCGATAATCCAGATGAAATCGCAGAGATTCTTAGCGCTTTTGATGGGGCTTGCGTTGTAAAGATCAAAGTGGGGGGAGATACCACGGCCGATTTAGCACGCATCGCGTGCGTACGAGAGCTACGCCCAGATGCGCGGATCAGGATCGATGTCAATGGTTTATGGAGCGTTGATCAAGCGCATGCATTTTTAGATCAAGTCGGTGAAATTGAATATGTTGAGCAACCATGTTCGACGATTGAAGAGCTTCGCGAACTCAAAAAGCGAATGGCAGTAAAAATCGCAGGCGATGAAATAATTAGAAAAGCTAAAGATCCATTTGCGATAGATCTCTCTGGCGCCGTTGATATTCTTATGTTAAAGGTAGCACCCCTTGGTGGAATAAATCGCGCTATTAAAATCGCACAGCATCACCAACTCCCTGTCGCAGTTTCAAGTGCACTAGAGAGCGCAGTTGGAATCTCACATGGATTAAAGCTTGCCGCAGCCCTTCCTCATTTAGATTTCGCATGCGGTCTTGGTACTGGAGCATTGCTCGCAGTTGAT
>WLHF01000001.1 GCA_009702835.1 Actinomycetota bacterium | reverse complement strand
TGCAAAGCCCATATTTTCTGCAACTGTCATATGTGGGTAAAGAGCATATGACTGGAAGACCATTGCAATGTCGCGATCTTTTGGTGCAACATTTGTAACGTCGCGATCACCGATTAAAATTCTGCCGTTATCGATTTCTTCAAGTCCTGCCAACATACGAAGTGATGTTGACTTTCCGCAACCTGATGGGCCGACTAAAACTAAAAACTCACCATCATTTACAGTCAAATTTAACTTATCAACTGCAGGTGCTGTGGTGCCTGGATATATACGTGATGCAGCTTCGAAAACTACTGAGGCCATGAGATTGCTCTCCTTCTCCGGGCAGGTACGTGCCCGACGATCCGAGGATGAAGGTGATGGCTCGGATGAGCCAACGCAAGAATTGTAGAGGCAGGGTCAAAATATGGAAAGTTGGGCCAATCGTGCGTAGCGTATAGTTGAGCCCCTAATGGAACCTCACTCGCTGGGCTCTTTACTAGGCGATATCGCAATAGTTGCCGCTCTGATTCTGACGGCCTCACTCTTTGTGGCTGCCGAGATCGCCCTGATCTCACTTCGAGATAGCCAGGTCCGCCAACTTGCCAGCCGTGGAAAACGCGGGGCCCGCGTTGCACAGTTAGCTGAAAATCCCAACCGTTTCTTAGCCGCGGCCCAAGTCGGCGTTACCGTCTGCGGATTTTTATCGGCCGCCCTCGGTGCAGAAAAACTCGGTGGCTATGTCATCCCATGGCTTGAAGGGCGCGGGCTATCTCATGGCATAAGTACCACACTGTCGATTATCGGTGTGACTTTAGTAATCGCATACTTCTCACTGGTCTTTGGTGAGCTCGTACCAAAGCGCCTTGCCTTATTTCGCTCTGAGGAGATTTCGCTGGCCTCGGCGGGAATCATTGATGTCATCGCCACAATATTTCGCCCAATAATCTGGCTGCTCTCTCATTCAACCGACATTGTGGTGCGTGCATTTGGCGTTGATCCAAAAGAGGCGCGCAGTGCGATGAGTGAAGAAGAGCTCCTTGATTTAGTTGCAGGACATGCCGCGCTATCGGCCGAGGAGCGCGACATTGTTGAAGAGGTCTTTAATGCATCAGAGCGCCAAGTGCACGAAGTCATGGTTCCGCGCACTGAAGTAGATTTCATGGACGCATCCCTTTCAGTTGGAAAGGCGATTGAGTTAGCCGTTGATAAGGCCCACTCTCGCTATCCAGTTGTACGTGGTTCATCGGATGAGGTCGTTGGCTTTATTCACGTACGAGATTTGTTGGATACATCTCTTGCAAGTAAGTCGACCAAGATTGTCGAACTAGTGCGCAGCATTATGTTTTTACCTGGCACTAAAGGCGTCTTACCTGCTTTAACTGAGATGCGCCTGCAGGGTCAACATGTAGCAATCGTTCTTGATGAATACGGTGGTACCGATGGCATCGTCACGCTCGAAGATTTAGTCGAATGTTTAATCGGAGATATTCGCGATGAATACGATGAGGTTGAGAGCGATGTAGCGGTGGAGGTGCGCACCGGTGATTTCGAAGTTGATGGTCTGATCTCTATTGAAGAGCTCACAGAGCAGACAGATTTAGAGATCCCTGATGGCCCATATGAAACCGCGAGCGGCTTTGTGATGCATTATTTAGGTCGAATCCCACGCGAGCATGATGTTGTGAACCTCAATGGCCTTCGTATTACTGTGCTTTCTATGGAGGGCAAACGCGCTGGCCGCTTACTTATTTCGAGAGCCTAAGTTCTGAAGTGGCTGATAGGTCGAGTCATTCAGCAATTTCGCAGGTAGTCCCCCCAAAAGTGATGGGCTAACTTCTACAATTTCCTAATACCTGATACCTGTAGAGAGTAGTAGTAGAGATGAAAAATGAAATGAAGCTTGCCATTATCTGCGGCAGATAACTCAACGGGTACGACGTGTGAAAAAATTAGGGGTGAGTGCCACTTCGGGATCTATGACAGTGGAGTGCACCAAGGTTGCAAATTTGCCGGGAGAAAGCGCAGTGTTCCCTCGTTGGAAGTAAATACAATGGCAGCCAAGAAAGCTCTCAGTCAGGTTTTAAGCAGACTCTTGTTTAGCTATTTCTGTTCGGCCAAGAAACCAGTGGCCTATGAATCCAGTGGCCAGAGCGACTGCAACTCCAAGGTTTGAGTATGCCCAAGCACCTTCTCTACCACCTAAGCCAATTGGCTCTAGCAAATAGCCCTGCCACGATAACCATGATGCAAAGCCGTTTGTTACTAGTCCCCAGCCTGCAGCAGAGGCAGCCACCATTAGTGTCACTGACGACCAGTTGACTGATCCATAACGGCCGTTCGAATCAAAGAGATCTGATTCATCGTAGCCACGTTTGCGCAAGAACAGGTCTGCGACGAAGATACCGGCCCATGCAGCGATCGGGACACCAAGAGTGATAAGGAATCCCTGGAATGGGTAGAAGAAGTTTTCGGCAAACCACACCATGTAGATAGTGCCGAGAATCATGATGACACCATCGATGCCAACAGCCACTGCACGAGGGATTTTTAGACCAAGCGAGATAAGTGCAAGGCCAGAAGAGTAGATATCTAAAACGGTTCCGCCAACAAGGCCCAATATTGCTACCGCTGCGAAGAGCAGGAGATACCACGTTGGAAGAATCGTTGTGAGCGCTCCGATTGGATCGCTAGAGATTGCATCATTGAGCTTTTGATCGCTGCCGGCTAATAGAGCGCCGTAAATCACAAGAATAATTGGTGCGATTGAAGCTCCAAGAACTGTCCAACCAACGACGCCACGGCTAGAAACTGTTCGTGGAAGATAGCGTGAATAATCTGCTCCAGAATTCACCCAGCCCAAGCCAAATCCGGTCATACCAAAAATCAGCACCCCAATAAAAGTTTGAACATTTCCCTCAGGGTGGGCAGATACTGCGCTCCAACTAATCTCCTTAAAGGAGAGCAGTATGTAACCAATGGTCAAAACCGCAGTTGCAATGGTGATAATTTTTTGTAACTTCATAATGACGCTAAAGCCGAGTACTCCTGCACCCATAGTAAGTAATACGACAATTAAAAAGCCAACTAGCTTTGCGCTAGTTCCATGAATTCCGCCAATTCTTTCGAAAACTGTGGCAGTAGCAAGCGTTGCTAATGAGCAGAGAACGGTCTCCCAGCCTACGAGTGCAATATATGAAAGTGCGCCTGGCAGTTTATTTCCATTAATGCCAAATGCTGCACGAGAGAGCGTCATCGTAGGTGCAGAGCCGTGCTTACCAGCTAATGAGACCAAACCGACAAGTAAAAATGAGAATGCAGTACCTAAAATTGCGGCAAGAGATGCTTGCCAGAATGAGACTCCAAAACCCAGGAACCAGGATCCATAGCTAACGCCGAGAACTGAGATATTTGCGGCACACCAAGGCCAAAATAAACTCCTTGGTTCCCCAGTCCGTTCGCTCTCTGCGATGACGTTAATGGCATTTGTTTCGACAACTAATCCGCCCAGACTTTGAGCCTCTGAATTCACTGTGAGCACCTCCTAATTATAGAGATGCCACTCAACTTGTGACATCTTTCGAACTTCATCTGCCAGCATTAGGGTTAAGAATATCTCAATGTCACTTGCAATTGGTCTCTTTAAGTCCCCAAATTGTGTGAGAATTAACCATGACCCAGAAGCGAGTTCTATCGGGAATTCAGCCCACGAGTGACTCATTTCATTTAGGCAATTATTTAGGCGCGGTTAAACAATGGGTAGAGCTTCAGGACGGACATGATGCGTTTTACTGCATCGTAGATCTTCATGCCTTAACTGGGGAAATTGAACCAGCACTTTTGCGTAAGCGGACCTTAGCTTCAGCTGCTCAGTTAATAGCACTAGGCATCTCCCCAGAAAAATCTACCCTTTTTGTCCAATCTCAGGTTCCACAACATAATCAACTCGGTTGGTTGATGGAGTGCATCGCCGGATTTGGCGAGGCAAGTCGTATGACACAGTTTAAAGATAAGTCTTCCAAGGCTGGAGCAGATTCGGCGCGCGTGGGTTTGTTCACATATCCTATGCTGCAAGCTGCAGATATCCTTTTGTATCAAGCACATTTGGTACCGGTTGGCGAAGATCAACGTCAGCACATCGAACTCACACGCGACTTAGCAGGAAGATTTAATACTCGCTTTGGAGAGACTTTTCGAGTTCCAGATAATTTTATTTTAAAGACCGCTGCCAAGATCCAAGATTTGCAAGACCCAGCGGCAAAGATGAGTAAGTCATCGGGTTCGGTGGCAGGCGTTTTAGAGATTATGGATACCCTTGAGGCGAATGCAAAGAAAATCAAGAGCGCGACTACTGATGCTGGGCGTGAGATTAAGTTTGATGAAAAAGAAAAGCCTGGAATTAGTAACCTATTAACTATTCATTCAGCACTTTCGGGAGTTGCAATTGAAAAGCTAGAGGTTGAGTTCGAAGGTAAAGGCTATGGAGATTTTAAATCAGTAGTAGCTGATGTGGTAGTTGAGTATTTGCGGCCGATTCGTAGCGCTGCACTGGAGTTACTCGATGATGAGAAGAGCCTTATTGATATCTTGCATGTAGGGGGAGCTAAAGCTCGCGACGTCGCATCAAGCACCCTTGATTTGGCTTATAAAAACCTTGGCGTTGTTCGGTAGTTCTAGCTTTAGAACTCTAAACTAAGGCTTGAGGGTTTGCAGAAACGTTACATCCCCATCATTTAAACCGCCTTAATTGTTGAGTTTCTCTGTGCGTAACTACTAGGCTGACGTTACACATCAACCTTCCATCTGAGCCTTTGAGGCTTATGAGGAAGATCCCTTGGAGGAAAATTGAAGAATACATTTCGTGTAGTAGCTGCCCTTGCAGCAGCAACACTCATAGTGGGAGTTACCACCATGCCTGCAGCAACAGCTGCAGTTAAGACAAAGGCTTGCTTAGCCCTTGATACTGGTGGCGTCGACGACAAGTCATTTAACGCATCATCATGGGCTGGCGCTGTGAAGGTAAAGAGCGCTTCAACCTCTGTTGAGTACTTGCCAGCAGCATCATCTTCTGAGTTTGCTGGAAACATAAAGAAGTTTGTAGACAACAAGTGCACAATTATTATTGGAGTTGGATTTGCTATCAGCGGTGCAATCATTGCATCTGCTAAGGCCAACCCAAAGATTAGTTATGCAGTTGTCGATGATGGCGCATACGATTGCAACGCTGACTACTCAGTATGTAATCCAGTAGCCAACGTCAAGGGTCTTACATTTGCAACACAGGAAGCAGCTTTCTTAGCTGGTTATGTTGCAGCTGGTTACTCAAAGACTGGAATCGTTGCAACATACGGTGGAGCTCCATACCCAACTGTTACTTGTTTCATGAGCGGTTTCAAGCAGGGTGTTGACTATTTCAACACTGTCAAGAAGAAGACAGTAAAGGTACTTGGTTGGGATGGTAAGAACGGTGAGTTCATCGGAGACTTCCAGAACACAACAAAGGCACTTGCAACTTCTAAGGCGTTCGAGCAAGCAGGCGCAGATGTAATCATGCCCGTAGCTGGAGGCCTTGCCGCACAGACAGCACAGAACTCAATGACAAGCAAGAAGTCAGTGACAATCTGGGTTGATACAGATGGTTATGTATCAGCAAACCAATATAAGTCAGTACTTCTAACATCAGTTATGAAGGGTCTCGGAGAGGCTGTAGGTTCAGTTATCACAGATGCCTCGAAGGGTAAGTTCACTAACACTTCATATGTTGGAACTCTTGCTAATAAGGGAACAAAGATAGCTACTTATCATGATCTAGCTAAGAAGGTTCCTGCAAAGATTCAAAACGAAGTTCGCGCAATTGCCGCAGACATCGTTGCAGGAAAGATTAAGGTCAAGCCATAATCTAGGTTGCTCTATAAAGGGCGAGTGCGTCTTCGGACGCCTCGCCCTTTATCTTTGTAAGATTCTCTATTGAGAGGTAGATTGAGGCCATGTCCCTTGAACTACGCGCAATAACTAAGCGTTTTGGTGGGCTGGTAGCAAATGACGCGATCGACTTCGCGGTTGCTGATGGAGAAATTCATGCGATTCTTGGCGAAAATGGTGCTGGTAAATCAACCTTAATGAACATTGTCTATGGATTACTGCAACCAGATTCAGGAACTATTAGCGTCGATGGCAAAGAGCTTACAATTAACAGTCCGCTTGACTCATTAGCTGCCGGCATTGGCATGGTGCACCAGCACTTCATGTTGATTCCTGTTTTTACGGTCGTGGAAAATATTGTGCTGGGTCATGAAAAGACTGGCATACTGGGAAAACTCGACCTTGCAACTGCCCGCGAAGAGATTTTGCGGATTTCACGAGAGTTCAATTTTGACGTCGATCCAGATGCGATAGTCGAAGAACTACCCGTAGGAATTCAGCAACGGGTCGAGATCATTCGTGCGCTCATTTATGACGCAAAAGTTCTAATTTTAGATGAACCCACAGCGGTTTTGACTCCTCAAGAAACTGATGAGCTGCTAATTAATTTAAAGAAGTTACGTGAATCAGGAAAAGCGATTGTATTTATTAGCCATAAGTTACGTGAAGTAAAGGCGATTGCTGACACAATAACGATTATTAGGCGGGGAAAAGTAGTCGGGACGGCATCGCCATTAGCTGAGCAAAGTGAGTTGGCATCGATGATGGTCGGTCGTGAAGTCGATCTTAAGGTCGACAAAGAGCCAGCAAAGTTGGGCTCAGAAGTCTTAAAGGTCCAGAACTTAACGATTCAGGATCACACTGGTCGTATATTAGTAAATAAAATCTCCTTTCATGTTAACGCTGGTGAGATTTTGGCGATAGCAGGAGTGCAAGGCAATGGCCAAAGTGAAGTTGCCGAAGCCATGCTTGGCCTTCGTGAACATGTAGCAGGCTCTGTGCGAGTCGATGGGCAAGAGATTATCGGCAAAAAGGTCGTTGACTGTTTAGATTTAGGAATCGCGTATGTCCCTGAATCTCGCGAGCTCGATGGATTAATTTCAACGTTTTCTATCGCCGAAAATCTGATTTTAGATACACATATGGGCGCCCCATATTCAAAGTTTGGCAGATATTTTCCTGAAGCAGTCAAGAAAATAGCGCAGGAGCGAGTTGCTGAGTTTGATATTCGTACTCAATCAGTCTCAGATACGGCCTCATCTCTGTCTGGTGGAAATAAACAGAAAGTTGTCTTGGCGCGCGAACTATCTCGGCTAGTAAAACTAGTTGTTGTATCGCAACCAACACGCGGATTAGATGTTGGTTCGATTGAGTTTGTGCATGAGCGATTAGTAGCCGAGCGCAATGAGGGTAAGGCAGTTTTGCTTTTTAGTACCGAGCTCGATGAGGTTTACGCATTAGCTGATCGGATTGCAATCATGTTTAAGGGTGAGATTATTGCAATCGCTGAACCGACAATTTCTCGTGAAGAGCTAGGTCTTTTCATGGCCGGAGTTTCTGCTCAAAAAGAGGTAAGTGCATGAAGCTACAACAACTGCGCAGAAAAGCTATTTTGCCAGTGATTGCCTTTGCACTTGCGCTCTTCGTGGGTGGTTTAGTCATTGGATTTACGGATTCACGGGTGCTTTCAAAGATTAGCTCCCCAATTAGTTTTATCAGAGTTTTTGCAAGCACTGTGGGGAATGCATACTTAGCTCTCTTTCAGGGAGCGATTTTCGATCCAAACTTAGCCGAAGGACATGGCCTCTTAACTGGCTTTTATCCCCTCTCCCAGACCGTGGTTAACGCAGCGCCCTTAGTGTTGTGCGGATTATCAGTTGCAATCGCATTTAAGGCCGGACTTTTCAATATCGGTGCACAAGGCCAGTTTATCCTTGGCGCAATAGGTGCTTCCTACGTTGGCTTCCACTATCAATTGCCAATCGTCGTGCACATTGTCGTAGCCATAGTTGCTGCAATCGTGTTATCAGCCCTGTGGGGTGGCTTTGTAGGGTTATTAAAAGCGAAGACCGGTGCGCATGAAGTAATTGTCACCATTATGCTCAATTATATCGCCGCAAACTTTTTACTTTGGCTTCTTGGAACGACAGCTTTCTTAAGGCCCGGCAGACTAGACCCACTTGCGCCACCGATTAAGGAGTCTGCGCGACTTTTACGTTTATTTGGTGACAACTACTCGGTAAACGTGGGTATTTTTATCTCGTTTTTTGTCGCGCTTCTCTTCTGGCTCCTTATTAATAGAAGTACTTGGGGATTTAAAACTCGCGCAGTTGGAGCTAACTCATCAGCGGCAAGGACCGCTGGAATCTCAGTTCAAAAAATCACCATCGGAACAATGCTAATTGCAGGCGCACTATCTGGGTTAGCTGGTGCAATTCATGTACTTGGTTTCCAGTATGAGTTGACTTCCGATGTTGCAGGAAGTTTTGGCTTCGATGCCATTACTGTTGCACTCTTGGGTCGCGGAGGTCCAGTAGGAGTAGTCCTTGCGTCAATGCTTTTTGCAGGATTACGTGTCGGAGGCACAACGATGCAGGCCAATGTTCAAGTACCAGTTGAGATTGTGTTGGTGATTCAAGCATTAGTCGTGTTATTCATAGCTGCTCCTGGATTGATCTCGCGATATTTAAAGATTAAAAACCTAGAAAGCGGTCAGGAAATAGCTTCGAAAGGTTGGAACGGTTAATGAAAAACAGTCAAGTTGTTTCCGCATTAACCAAAAAGCGAAGCCGAAACTTAAAAGTCATGGCCGTCTTAACGGTGATTTCCTTCGTGCTCTTTGCTTACCTTCCTGGAAAATCACAAGATGTCACCTTTAACTTTGTACTCGGTGATGAATGGGTAATCATTCATTCATGGGTAATTGGCTCAAAGATTGGTGCTTATAGTTTTAGTGCACTAGCGACAGTATTTTTTGGTATATCTTTTCTTCAAGCTCGCAATGGAAAGAAACTAGGCGTTAGTGCATTGGCGTACTGCCTCAGCATTTTTATCGCCTTTATTTGTTGGGCGGCGGCAGGCGCTGCAATTTCAGTGACTGGTCTGCTCCAAGGCGGACTTTTCCTAGCCATCCCACTCGTCTTTGGTTCACTATCAGGTCTCATATGTGAGCGCTCTGGAGTCATTAATATCGCAATCGAAGGCCAGTTACTAGCTGGAGCATTTGCTGCAGGGGTCGTAGGCAGCCTCACTAAAAATGCGTGGGCAGGCTTATTTGTTGCACCATTGGCTGGCGCACTGATCTCATTGCTATTGGCAACTTTTGCTATCAAGTATTCAGTGGATCAAGTGATTCTAGGATTCGTTATCAATGTGTTAGTCATTGGATTAACTAGCTTTGCAACACAGCGAATATTGACAACAGATGCTACAAGATGGAACTCAGCGCCAATATTCAGCACAATTCAAATTCCAATTCTTTCAAAGATTCCATTGATTGGTCCGATATTTTTCTCTCAAACAATCATCGTTTATATGCTCTATCTTATTGTCACGATTATTCAAGTCTCACTTTTCAAATCAAAGTGGGGTCTGCGAATGCGTGCAGTCGGAGAGCTTCCAGTTGCTGCAGAGAGCGTTGGTATTGATGTTAATAAAGTTCGCTTCCGTAATGTTTTGATTGCCGGACTTGTTGCTGGTTTTGGAGGTGCCTTCTTTACTGTTGGCTCATCTGGTGCTTTTAGTCGTCAAATGACTGCAGGAATGGGTTTCATTGCACTTGCTGCCTTGATCTTTGGCAAGTGGACTCCGCTGGGTGCAGTTGCTGCAGCGCTGTTGTTTGGTTTTGGAGATGAACTTAGAACAGTTCTTTCAATTACGGGTACTCCGATACCCAGTGAGTTTATGGTGATGGTCCCTTATATCGTCACGATTATTGCAGTCTCTGGCTTCGTCGGAAAGGTTCGAGCTCCGGCCAGTGATGGAATTCCATACAAGCGGGGGGAATCGCACTAATGAATATCGACTGGGATTTACTTCGAACACATGCAACCGCTGTTATGAAAAAAGCTTATGTGCCATATTCAAAGTTTCCAGTTGGTGTAGCGGCATTAGTCTCAGATGGTCGGATTATTACGGGGTGCAACGTTGAGAATGCAAGCTATGGCCTAACGCTATGCGCTGAGTGTGGTTTAGTCTCGGAGTTAGTTCAAAGTGGCGGTGGACGATTGGTTGCATTTGTCTGCGTTGATATCTCTGGAGATTATTTGATGCCATGTGGGCGCTGTAGACAACTTCTGCAAGAGCACGGTGGCACACAACTGCAACTCATGACAGATGTCGGAGTAAAAACATTGGGAGATTTATTGCCTTGGGCATTTGGGCCAGAAGAGATTGAAAAACGCCTTGATTGAGCCATTTGCAGCGGTAGAGATAATTGCAGCAAAGCGTGACTCACTTGTTTTAGGTGACCATCAGATTGATTGGGTCGTTGATGCATATACGCGTGGTGTTGTAGCCGATGAACAGATGTCGGCACTTGCGATGGCCATCTTGCTCAATGGAATGAACTCTCATGAAATTTCGCGGTGGACACAAGCAATGATCAATAGTGGTGAACGGATGAACTGGGCGATGCTGGATCGACCAACTGCGGATAAGCATTCAACAGGGGGGGTTGGAGACAAGATAACGCTCCCACTTGCACCCCTGGTCGCTGCCTGCGGAGGTGCGTTTCCGCAATTATCAGGGCGAGGATTAGGGCACACCGGTGGAACTCTGGATAAAATGGAGTCGATTAAAGGTTGGCGTGCCTCCCTAACTAACGATGAAATGCTCAAAGTCTTACAGGAAACCGGTGCAGTTATTTGTGCCGCAGGACCCGGACTAGCACCTGCTGATAAAAAACTCTATGCACTACGCGATGTAACCGCAACCGTTGAAGCGATTCCACTTATTGCATCCTCGATTATGAGCAAGAAAATTGCTGAAGGAACCTCAACTCTTGTTTTGGATGTCAAAACTGGCAGCGGCGCATTTATGAGCGACCCCAAAAAAGCCGGTGAACTAGCGCGAGTAATGGTGCAACTTGGGAAAGATGCTGGAGTCACAACTCGTGCCTTAGTAACTGCGATGGATGTACCTCTGGGACTAACCGCTGGAAATGCACTCGAAGTTGCCGAATCAATTGAAGTTTTAGCCGGTGGTGGTCCATCTGATGTTGTTGAGCTGACATTAATTTTAGCGAGAGAAATGATTGATGCTGCAGGCATTAAGGGGAAAGATCCAGAGCTTGCATTAAAAGATGGATCGGCGATGGATCATTGGCGAAGAATGGTAATCGCACAAGGTGGTGATCCCAATGCTGCTCTTCCTGTTGCAAAAGAGTCACATACAGTTATGGCGGCATCAACTGGGACCATCACAACTATGGATGCGTTGAAAGTTGGTATGAGTGCTTGGAGACTTGGCGCCGGGCGATCGAAGCAGGGCGAAAAAGTTCAAGCAGGTGCTGGCATTACAATGTATGCAAAGCCTGGCGATGTCATTAAGACGGGGCAGCCCCTCTTCACCCTCTTTACCGATGAAGCTCAACGTTTTGAGCGTGCGTTGCAATCCCTCGACGGTGCTGTCACAATCGTAGAAGGCGGAGTAGCGCAGCAACTTCCATTAGTTATAGAGCGGATTCTTTAATGAGTGTGTTATCGAAAAAGCCGACCGATGAACAAGTGAGCCGTCTTCCAAAAGTTCTCCTTCATGATCATCTAGATGGTGGACTGCGTCCGCAGACAATTATTGATATCGCACAGGAGATTGGTTACACGAACCTACCTACACGGGATGCGGCTGCGCTCGCCGAATGGTTTCGTGAATCCTGTGATTCAGGATCACTTGTTAGATACCTAGAGACTTTTTCACACACTATTGCTGTAATGCAGCGTCCTCAAGACATTGTTCGAGTTGCACATGAGTGTGCCTTAGATTTAGCACGCGATGGTGTTGTCTATGCCGAAGTTCGTGGTGCTCCAGAACTCTTTACACAAGGCGGTTTATCAATGTCACAAGTCATTGAAGCCACACTTGAGGGATATAGATCTGGAGAGAAAGCTGCAAAGGATGAAGGCTTTACAATCCGTGTTGAATCTTTACTGTGCGGAATGCGGCAAAATAAATTAAGCCAAGATGTTGCCGAACTTGCAGTTAAGTTCGGCAACCAAGGTGTTGTTGGCTTTGACATCGCTGGCCCTGAAGATGGGTTTCCGCCAAGTGATCAGTTAAAGACTTTTGAATATCTACGACAAGAAGATGCACACTTCACTATCCATGCCGGAGAGGCTTATGGTTTGCCATCGATATGGGAGGCGATTCAATTGTGTGGTGCTGAGCGATTAGGTCATGGTGTTCGAATCATCGATGATATTGATTTTTCCGGGCCCGAGCCACGGTTAGGAAAGTTAGCATCGTATATTCGAGACCGCCGTATTCCACTAGAACTATGTCCAACATCTAATCTGCAGACTGGAGCAGCCAAGAGCTACAAAGAACACCCTCTCGGTGTTTTGGCCACACTTCGATTTAGGGTCACCCTCAATACGGATAACCGATTAATGAGCCAAACATCGATGTCACATGAGATGCGCGAAAGCGTCAAGGCCTTTGACTGGAGCTTTACTGACTTGCAACGAGTGACTATCAATGCGATGAAAAGTGCATTTATCTCTTACCCTGAGCGACTGGTAATAATTGAAGAGATCATCAAGCCTGGATTTGCTGCAATCGCAGCCGAGTAAGGCTTTTTAAAGCCCTATTGGGTGCCAGACGGTTTTGTCCTCTAAGTAGGCCAGGATTCGTCCTGGATTTGCTGATTTGAAACTATAAATACGCTTAAGGTTTTCAGCCCCTGCGATACGAATGGCGCCATGTGATTTGGCGGCAAGACCTGAGATATCAAAGCCGTCGATATCCATATGTGATGCCATCCACGGTGCAATCTCATCTTTTTTACCGGTCAAAATATTGATAACACCGGCAGGAACATCACTAGTAGCAATTACTTCGGCAAAGCTCATCGCAGAAAGTGGCGCCTTAGTGCTGGCCAAGACCACAATAGTATTTCCACCTACGATGATAGGTGCAATTGCTTCGATTAAACCAAGTAGTGATGGAACTTCAGGTGCGATAGCTGCGATCACACCCATGCTCTCTGGCACTGTGAAGTTGTAATACGGACCTGCAACTGGATTAAGAGCTCCTGATAGCGATGAGAGTTTATCGCTCCAACCGGCATACCAGACTAAGCGATCTACTGAATCTGTAACCTCTTTCTCAGCCTTTGACTTTGTAGCACCCGTGACTAAAACAATCTCATCTACAAACTGTGCACGACGTCCCTCTAACATCTCAGCGATGCGATAGAGAATCTGCCCCTTGTTATAAGCCGAAGCTTTGTTCCAACTAGATTGCGCTGCGCGGGCAGCGACAACGGCATCCTTTAAATCTTTGCGTGATGCCAAACAAGGGTTGGCAATAAAAACACCTTTAGCGCTTTTAATCTCATAGGTGCGGCCAGATTCGGTGCGGGGGAACGCCCCATTAATGAATAACTTATATGTCTTCTTGACATCGATGCGATTACTCATGGCCGACTCCCTTCAAATAGGCACTTAAGCCATGTCGTCCGCCTTCGCGACCCCAACCAGACTCTTTGTAACCACCAAAAGGTGAAGTTGGATCAAACTTATTAAATGTATTAGCCCAGATCACTCCAGCGCGAAGCTGTTGACTGGCCCAAAAAATCCGTGAGCCCTTCTCACTCCAGATACCGGCAGAGAGACCAAAGGGCGTGTTATTAGCCTTATCTATACCCTCTTGAGGGGTTCTAAATGTTAAGACGGAGAGCACTGGCCCAAAAATCTCTTCACGTGCGATGCGATGGGATTGTGTGATGCCGGTAAAGATAGTTGGCGCAAACCAAAAGCCCTTTGCAGGTAGTTCGCAAGGTGCAGTCCACCGCTGGGCGCCTTCGGCATCACCTGATGCAGATAGCTCGCGAATCTTAAGTAACTGCTCTTTGCTATTAATTGCACCTAAATCAGTGTTCTTATCCATAGGATCACCCATGCGAATTTTAGACATTCGCTTCTTTAACTTTTCTAGCACTTCCTCGGCGATATTTTCTTGCAGGATTAGACGCGATCCTGCGCAACAGACATGCCCCTGGTTAAAGAAGATTCCGTTAACGATGCCCTCGATCGCCTCATCGATCGCCGCATCTTCAAAGATGATGTTGGCAGCCTTGCCGCCGAGTTCGAGAGTCACGCTCTTGTGAGTTGGCGCAACTGCGCGGGCGATAATCTTTCCAACTTCAGTTGATCCAGTAAATGCAATCTTGTCGATGCCCGGGTGATTAACGATGAGAGCACCAGTTGATCCATCACCTGTAACGATATTAACAACACCGGCTGGAAGTTCGGCCTGTTGGCAGACTTCGGCAAATAAAAGTGCGGTAAGGGATGTGCTCTCGGCGGGCTTTAGAACTACGGTATTGCCTGCAGCAAGGGCAGGAGCGATTTTCCATGCCAACATCAGTAGCGGAAAGTTCCAGGGAATTATCTGACCTGCAACACCATGCGGCTTAGTCGATGTACCAAGACCCGCGAATTCGAGCTTGTCGGCCCACCCTGCGTGATAGAAAAAGTGCGCCGCTGCCAGTGGAATATCGACATCGCGTGATTCGCGGATTGGCTTGCCATTATCTAAAGTTTCAAGCACAGCAAACTCGCGTGCGCGCTCTTGCAGAATCCGTGCGATGCGAAATAGGTATTTACCGCGCTCTTTGCCACTCATCTTTGACCACGTAGTTGTATAGGCCTTGCGTGCAGCTTTCACTGCCGCATCAACTTCGGCCTTACCCGCCAATGCAATCTGACTTAAAACCTCTTCAGTTGCGGGGTTAATCGTTGGAAAGTGCTTACTTCCTGCAACAAACTTACCGCCGATAAAGTGGCCGTACTTAGGCTTTATCGAGATAACGGCCCTTGATTCAGGTGCTGGTGCATAGTCAAAGCTCACTGGGCTCCCCATCAATCAATCGTCACGTAGGCAGGACTAGCGTAGTAGCCATCATCGAGTTTCATGCGCTGCATTAATAAATCATTTAACAGGGCGCTAGCCCCGATACGAAAGAGAGATGGTGTGAGCCATTCTGGGCCGGCAATCTCATTAACTAGTACTAACTGCTTAATCGCATCCTTTGTATTTCTGATTCCACCAGCTGGCTTCACACCGATGCGGCTCTGTGTCATCTGGTAAAAATCACGTACTGCTTCTAGCATCACGAGGACCACAGGGGCTGTTGCAGCGGGTGCAATCTTACCCGTTGATGTCTTAATAAAATCGGCACCAGCGGCCATCGCCAGGAAGGAGGCCTTGCGAACATTGTCATATGTAACAAGTTCACCGGTTTCAAAGATAACTTTTAAATGCGCGCGCGTGCCGCAAAGCTCTCGGATCTGCACGATCTCATTGAATACACCGATGTAATCACCACTTAAAAAAGCACCACGGTCGATAACCATGTCGATCTCTGATGCTCCTGCATCGAGGGCATCACGTGTATCTTGAATCTTTACCGGCATCGATGCTCGGCCCGATGGAAATGCCGTTGATACGGCAGCGACGCCAACATGTGCGCCTCCTACTAAATCTAAGTGTTTGCGCGCAACGGCGACCATATCGTTATAGACACAGATGGCACCGACACTTGGTACCGATGAGTCAGTTGGATCTGGGCGCACAGCCTTAGTACATAAGGCCTGAACTTTCCCTGGAGTATCTGCACCTTCGAGCGTGGTTAAATCCACCATTGAAATCGCGGTATCAATCGCCCAACGCTTTGATGTTGTCTTAATACTGCGCGTTGCCAACATTGCAGCACGTTCATCAGCGCCAACTTGGTCTACACCAGAAAGAGAGCCTAGATAGTTTTTAAGAGAAGCCTCTGAGCCATCGACTAAGCCATAAAAACTCACGATAGCAATTCCTTTAATGGGGCTCGTAATTGATTCAGAACAACTTGGGCTCGCACTGAATCTTTTTCAATAACCTCAATGTAACACTTCATCTTCGCTTCGGTTCCACTCGGGCGAATGATTATTCGGATTGTGCCACCTAACCAAATGCGCAGACCATCAGTCGGTGGTAAACCATCTGTAGGTTTCGATAAATCATCGATTGATGTAACTCGATGACCAGCGATCACTGCAGGAGAACTCTTACGTAGGCGGCCCATGATGGTACCGACTTGAGATAGATCGGCTAAGCGAATTGAAATCTGCTCAGTTGCATGAAAGCCATGTCGTAGCCAGATTTCGTCAAGCAAATCTAGAAGGGTCTTACCTTGGGCCGCTAAATCAGTAGCGATCTGAACCAGCTTAATGGCTGCAGAAATTCCATCCTTATCATTAACGGTGATGGCATCAACTGCATAGCCAATGGCCTCTTCATAAGCGAATGTAAGTCCATCAATCTTTGCCAGCCATTTAAAGCCGGTAAGTGTCTGCCTAAACTCTAAGTTGTAGTGCTTAGCTATCTTGCTCAGAATCGTTGAGGAGACTATTGAATTAGCTAAGATTCCATTTTTGCTCTGGCGTGCAATGATTTCACCGAAGATGGCACCTAACTCATCCCCGCGTAACATTCGCCAACCAGTAACTGGATCATTGATGGCAGCTGCACATCTATCGGCATCGGGATCGTTAGCGATAACTAAATCTGCATCACATGCCCGCGCTGTTT
Source organism: Actinomycetota bacterium (assembly GCA_009702835.1). Lineage (GTDB taxonomy): Bacteria > Actinomycetota > Actinomycetes > Nanopelagicales > Nanopelagicaceae > Planktophila. The sequence goes on along the minus strand of WLHF01000001.1, from coordinate 78,583 downwards.
CTAAGGCTAAATCAATTGCACCTGGCTCTTCAGGGTTAGGAAATGCCACAGTTGGGAAATCTGGGTCGGGATATGCCTGCGCATCAACCAGAATTGGTGCAGGCAAACCTGCCTTCTGAAAGACCTGAAGAAGTGTCTCGGTACCAACACCATGCATCGCAGTGTAAACAACCCTCAAATTACCTGGCTTCTTAGCAATCGCTGCGGTGATACTTACATATTTTCTAATGATCTCTTCATCAACGATGCTCCATTCGGTGCCACGGGGTTGACTAGAAAGAGTTGTTATTGCATCGATATGTGCGGCGATAGATTCATCGGTAGGTGAAACAATTTGTGATCCTCGGTAGTGGATTCCATCGACTGTGCCGCCCAAATAAACTTTGTAGCCATTATCTTGTGGTGGATTATGGCTGGCTGTGACCATGATCCCAACATCACATTTCAATTCATTAGTTGCAAAAGCTAAGACCGGAGTGGGTAGCGCACGCGGCAGTACATAGACCTTCATCCCGGCACCACTCATAATCTGTGCAGTTTCGAGAGTGAAATCCTGTGAGCCATGACGTGCATCGCGCCCAATAACTACGGAGGTTAAATTGCGCTCTTTCATATATGCAGCAATCGCAGCCGCTGTGCGGCCAACTACTGCGCGGTTCATTCCCGATGGACCAGGTCGAACAGCTGCGCGCAAACCGGCAGTACCAAAGGTAAGGAAGCCCGCGAAAGATGTCTGCAGCTCTACTTCATTATTAGTATCGAGCCAACCTTGTAACTGCCTAGCCGTTACTGGATCAGGATCATCATCGATCCATGCTTGAACTTGGGCGCCTAGATCCATGTTCTTAGAATAACTTTGGAATAACACCTTTGAGAAGTGCGCCCATGCGACTAGCTGCGGCTTTACCCGCGGCAATAACCTCTTCGTGATTGAGTTTTTCGCCAGTGACACCAGCGGCAGCATTTGTCACTAATGAGATTCCTAGAATTTCAGCCCCTAAAGCATGTGCGGCGATCGCCTCAGGCACAGTGGACATCCCTACTAAATCCCCACCCATCGTGCGCATCATGTGGATCTCTGCCGGAGTTTCATACGTAGGCCCGCGCCAATGAACATAGACACCTTCATCCAGAGTTGAATCCTCACGCTTTACAATTTCACGGATTCGTTTGCTATATAGATCGGTCAAATCTACAAAAACTGCACCTGATAGCGGCGATACTGCAGTCAACGATATGTGATCGCGAATCAAAACTGGTTGCCCAACTGAGAACTTTGTATTTATTCCACCACAGGCATTTGTTAGAATAATGATCTTGCAACCGGCTTTAACCGCTGCGCGAACACTATGAACAACTGGTTCGACACCTTTGCCTTCGTATAAATGTGTGCGACCTAAAAAGACGAGCGCACGTACTTTTTTTCCATCGGCCTCAATTACATAGGAGCGAACTTTTCCAGAGTGGCCTTCAACAGTTGGTGGTAGAAATCCAGTTAACTCTTCGGCATTGCATTCATAGGCAGGCGTTCCGAGCGCATCAACGGCGCTCACCCAACCCGAACCCATAACGAGTGCAACATCATGTGATGCAACGCCAGTGCGTGTAATAATCTCTTGTGCCGCGGCAGTTGCACACGCTAATGGATCGCTATAGAGAAGTTCGCTCATGCGTCAATAATCTCACAGAGAATGGTTCCACTAGAAACCGTGGCACCAATAACCGCCGTCAGGTTAGAGATTACTCCTGATTTATGGGCCATCAGCGGCTGTTCCATCTTCATCGCTTCTAGAACGATGATTAAATCGCCAACGTGAACGCTGGCACCCTCTTCAACGGCGATCTTTACAACTGTGCCTTGCATTGGGCTAGAAAGAGCAGATCCACCCGATCCACCGGCCATGCCGGCCTTAGCACGATGGCGCTTTATAACGGGCTTTGGAGCATGCACCATAATCTCAAAACGTTTTCCATTTATCTCAGTGACCAGATGCTCAGGCGCCATATGTGATTGAAGTGGCTCGGTAGTAGTTGTAAATGTAGGAATAGTGTTCACAAACTCATTTTCAATATAACTTGTATAGACCTTAAAAATTTTAGTGTATGCAGGATCTTCAAGTATGGCACGGTGAAAGGGCAGTGCCGTAGCTAAGCCATCGATTGAAAACTCTGCAAGCGCTCTACGCGCACGTTCAATGGCCTGCTGGCGAGTTGCACCTGTAATGATTAACTTTGCAAGAAGTGAATCAAAGTTTCCACCGATTGTGTCACCATTTTTAAAGCCAGCATCAACTCGAACACCGGGACCAGTTGGAATAATCCACTGAGTAATACGCCCCGGTGCCGGTAAGAATGATCGTCCTGGATCCTCACCATTAATACGGAATTCGATGGAGTGACCTCGGATTACAGGATCATCAAAGCCCAGATGCTCACCCATTGCGATCCTGAACTGTTCGCGCACTAAATCGATACCAGTAACCTCTTCGCTGACTGGGTGTTCGACTTGTAAGCGTGTATTTACTTCAAGAAATGAGATAGTGCCATCGAGGCCAATTAAAAACTCGCAAGTACCGGCACCGACGTATCCAGCCTCTTTCATAATCGCTTTACTTGAGCGATAGAGCTCTTCATTTTGAGCATCGGTTAAAAATGGAGCAGGGGCCTCTTCTACTAATTTTTGGTGGCGTCGCTGCAATGAACAATCGCGGGTACTGACAACTACAGCATGTCCATGCATATCAACCAAGACCTGTGTTTCAACGTGGCGGGGCTTATCTAGGTAGCGTTCAACAAAACACTCACCACGCCCAAAGCCACTAATTGCCTCGCGTACCGCCGATGCAAAAAGCTCGGGAATCTCCTCCATCGTGCGAGCAACCTTTAAACCACGCCCGCCCCCGCCATGTGCAGCCTTGATTGCAACTGGTAGGCCATGCTCTTTAGCAAAGGCAGTGATCTCTTCATGTCCTTGAACTGGATCTTTTGTACCGGCAACTAATGGTGCACCTGCCTTTGCTGCGATTTTACGTGCAGAAACCTTATCTCCGAGTGCACGGATTGCAGCAGGCGGTGGCCCGATCCAAATTAAGCCGGCATCAATAACAGCTTGAGCAAAGTTTGCATTCTCTGATAAAAAACCATAACCAGGGTGCACTGCATCGGCGCCTGATTTAAGAGCTAGCGCAATAAGTTTTTCAATATTTAAATATGTTTGTGTCGCAGTTGTACCAGTCAATGAGTATGCAGAATCTGCCATGCCGGTGTGTATGGCTGTTCGATCCTCTTCGGAGTAAACGGCCACACTCTCTAGTCCATGATCTTTACAAGCCCGTATGACGCGGACTGCAATTTCACCGCGATTAGCAACTAATACGCGTTTCATTGCATGACCTTAACCTCTGGCCATGAATAACCAAGTTGCGCGAAGGCCTTTCTAATAAAAGGCATCGAAATTCCAACAACGTTGGTGTAATCGCCCTCAATCGAGGGGATAAAAGGCGAGCTAAAGCCATCGAGAGTAAAGCCTCCGGCAACATGCAAAGGCTCACCACTTGCAACGTAATCATTTATCTCATCATCACTCATCACATCAAAGGTGACTTTAGTTGTAACGATGCCAGAGATTTCACGCTCTTTAACTGTATCAATCAGGCAGTGGCCCGTATGTAGTAGGCCAGAGTTGCCTTGAACACGCTTTGCCCGTTCGAAAGCGATCTCTGGTGTAGCGGGTTTACCTAAGGATTGAGAGTCAAATTCAAATGTTGAATCACAGCCGATAATCACTGCCGGAAAATCAATCTGCTCAAGGATTGTGTGCGCCTTAGTAATTGCTAGGGCGATCACCATGTCGGATGGGGATAAGGCGTTAAAAAACTCGGTCTCTTCATCGACATGGCTGACCATAATCATCGGTGTTAATCCTGCAGATTCAAGTAAGCGCCGACGTGAGGCGGAGGCAGAAGCAAGGATGACCTTTGGCATTGAGGAATTAATTCGATCGGCCGAAGCGAAAATTTTTGTTGAGAGGTTTACGAAGCTGTGGGCGGCCAAACGTACTTTTAAGAATTACTGGTACCGACTCTTCACGTTTGTGCAGTGAGATCGCATGTTCGATAGCCATCAACTCTTCAGCAGTTGCTTCACCTTTTATGATTGAAAACTCCATTACAGTGGAATATTTCCATGCTTGCGCGCTGGCAGAGTATCGCGCTTAGTCTTTAAAGTTCTAAATGCCTTAGTGATATATGCCCGAGACTGATTTGGTTCAATGACTGTATCGATTGTCCCGCGCTCTGCGGCCAAATATGGATTGGCTAATGATTCGTTGTAGTCGTTAACTAATTCGGTGCGCTTACTCGCAGGATCTTTAGCATCGGCAAGCTCTTTACGGTAGAGAATATTTACAGCACCTTGTGCACCCATAACTGCAATCTCTGCGCTAGGCCATGCAAAATTTATATCGCTACCCAGATACTTTGAACCCATAACGATAAATGCGCCGCCGTAGGCCTTGCGCGTAATAAGTGTGACAAGTGGGACCGATGCCTCGGCATAGGCATATAGCAGTTTGGCACCGCGGCGGATGATTCCATCCCACTCTTGCTCGGTACCGGGCAGGAATCCAGGCACATCAACGAGGGTCAAGATTGGAATATTAAATGCATCGCAGAAGCGCAGGAAGCGAGCGGCTTTTTCGCTTGAATTAATATCTAAAGTACCAGCTAGCTGCGATGGTTGGTTAGCAATGATTCCAATGGATTCACCTTCTATACGTGCGAAACCTACGATGATATTTGGTGCATATAACGCATGTACTTCAAGGAACTCTCCCTCATCTACTAGCGCTTGGATCAAAACCTTCATGTCATATGGCTGGTTTGTATTATCTGGAATTAAAGTATCCAGAGCGATATCGGCGGCAGTCTTATCAAGGGACTGTGTTGGAGGCAGATGTGGTGCGCTATCCATATTATTTGATGGTAGATAAGAGAGAAGTGCCTTAACATAGTCAATGGCATCGGACTCATTTTCGGCCAAGTAGTGTGAGTTACCAGTTTTAGTGTTGTGCGTACGTGCACCGCCAAGCTCTTCCATATCTACTTCTTCGCCAGTGACGGTTTTAATCACATCAGGGCCAGTAATAAACATATGGGATGTCTCGTTGACCATAACCGTGAAGTCGGTGAGGGCAGGTGAGTAGGCAGAACCGCCGGCGCAAGGCCCAAGAATTAATGAGATCTGTGGGATAACACCAGATGAGCGAGTATTGAGACGAAAGATTTTGCCGTAGCCAGATAGTGATGCAACACCCTCTTGAATACGTGCACCGCCTGAGTCATTTATTCCAATAAGCGGGATGCCACTCTTTAATGCAAAGGCTGCAATCTTGACGATCTTATCTGCATGAACTTCACCGAGTGAGCCACCCATAATTGTGAAGTCCTGCGAATACAACGCGATGGGGCGGCCATCAACAGTTGCAGTACCAATGACAACGCCGTCACCGTAGGGACGGTTTTTCTCCATACCGAACTGAGTCGAACGGTGGCGTGCGAACTCGTCAATCTCGGTAAATGAATCCTCATCGACGAGCATCGCAATGCGCTCGCGAGCGGTGTTCTTACCCTTGGCATGTTGCTTTTCTACTGCACGTGCCGAACCAGCGTGGACCGCTTCCTCGACTCGTGCGCGTAGATCTTCGATTTTTCCGGCAGTTGTATGCATATCACGGCTCATGCCCCTACGGTACTAGGCGTGGAGAGAGAAATGCTAAGCACGCCCCTCGATAGTTCAATAATCAATGCCGCAGTGACGCAGTACTGGCGAGTAAGCGTGGTTGAACTCACGGCATCGACACAGAGCGATTTAGTCGCATTAGTGCGAGCCGGTGATGCACGCGCAGGTGATGTTATTGCCGCCGAATACCAAAGTGGCGGACGTGGACGCTTAACGCGAACTTTCGATGCGCCAAAGTCCAGTGCTCTTTTATTTTCTTTCTACATCGAGCCACAAAGAAATCGAGATGACTGGGGATGGATTCCGCTAATTGCCGGTGTCAGTGTTGCTCAGATACTTTCTCAGTTTAATGCACAAGTAAAGTGGCCCAACGATATTTTAATAAAAGATAAAAAAGTATCGGGGCTTGTTGCAGAGGTAGCAAGTAACGGGGTTGTTATAGGTATCGGAATCAATGCTGCAATGGAGCCTTCAGAACTTCCAGTGCCAACAGCTACATCGCTTTATATCGAAGGTGCGCAATCTTTAACTCGAAACCAATTACTACCCGATCTACTAAAAACCTTTGAAACCAACTTTATGAATTGGGATTGTGGTAGCGATGAAATAAGGGCCACCTATAGCCAGATGAGCGCCACGATTGGGCGCAAGGTTCGAGTGGAGTATCCAGATGGCCAGATAGAAAGCGCAATAGCTGAATCTATAAGCGGCCGAGGCGAGTTGGTATTAGATACTGGAGCCCACGTGCAAGCCGCTGACATAGTTCATCTACGATAGGCCGGTGAGCGATTCTTTCCCTACAGTTGGCATCATAGGTGCGGGTCAGCTCGCCCGAATGAGCGTTGCACCTGCGGTCGACCTCGGCATTAATCTCCTCCTATTAGCGCAGAGTTCTAATGACAGTGGGGCACACATCGCCCACCATGTTCTCGGTGATTATGCAGATGTCGATACTGTCCTTGAGTTTGCCAAGAAATGTGATGTCGTAACTTTTGAACATGAGCTAATTCCACTGAGCGTCATTAAGGCCCTTGAAGCGGCAGGAGTTGTCGTAAGACCGAGCTCTAGTGCATTTATCTACTCACAAGATAAGGCAGAGATGCGCCAACGGTTAAGCAACTTTCCATCGCCAAAATCTAGCGTTGTAACAACAGCACAGGGTGTTACTGGATATCCATTGATTGCAAAGGCTATATCAGGTGGATATGACGGCCGCGGAGTATGGAAAATAAACTCCGAGAAAGAGTTAAGTGCACTCATCGCCGAAGTAGGAAAGGTTCTGATCGAAGAGCACATCGAATTTGACTATGAGATCGCAGTAATGGTCGCCCGCTCACCTCACGGCCAGGCAAGTACTTGGGCGCCTACACAAACTGTGCAGGTTGATGGAATCTGCACAATGACTCTTACGCCAGCACCGCAGTTGAATCAAGAGATGAGCACAAAGGCGCAGAAATTAGCACTAGATATTGCGCAGGAGATCAGCCTTATTGGTGTGATGGCAGTTGAGATGTTTGTCAAAGGTGATCAACTATTTATTAACGAGCTTGCCATGCGTCCCCATAATTCGGGCCACTGGACTATCGAAGGTTCGGTGACATCACAGTTTGAACAGCATCTGCGCGCAGTTTTAGATTTACCACTCGGGGATACATCGATGAGTGCACCTGTTGCCGTTATGGGAAATATACTTGGCTCGAGCAAGACAGATATGTATCGACCATATCTGCACCTGATGGCAAGAAATCCAGGCTTAAAGTTTCATCACTATAAGAAAGATGTGCGCCCAGGTCGCAAGATTGGTCATGTAACACTCTTAGGCAATGACGCCGTAGAATTAAGCCACGAAGTCCAGCACGCCCTTGATTACATGAGCGGAGAAATCGATGAGTGATGTTGCATTAATCATGGGATCAGACTCTGACTGGCCCATCATGGAAGAGGCTGCTAAAACTTTAGAGCAGCTAGGAATCTCCTACGATGCCGATGTTGTATCGGCTCATCGCATGCCACTTGAAATGGTGGAGTTTGCGCAGAGTGCTGCCGCCAAAGGCTACAAAGTGATTATCGCTGGTGCAGGTGGGGCAGCTCATCTACCCGGCATGGTCGCATCTCTTACAACCCTGCCAGTCATCGGTGTTCCAATTGCACTAAAAAACTTAGATGGAATGGATTCACTACTCTCTATTGTGCAGATGCCTGCAGGTATCCCAGTTGCAACGGTCGGTGTGGGAAACGCTAAGAATGCCGCGTTTCTTGCCGCACGTATTTTAGGAGCCTCTGATGCTGCAATCTCAGCCAAGGTAGCTCAAGCTCTGAAAGAGATTAACGCCGAAGCAAAGGCAAAGGCTGCGAACTTAACATCACGTCGAAATCAAAAAACTGGATTTTAGTTAGCGGCTTCGATATTCAATTGCTGGACAACGGTTCATAACTGTCAATAATCCTGCGGCCCGTGCCCGAGCAACTGCAGATTCATCGATAACATCTAGCTGAAGCCAAACAGCCTTTGCACCAATTGCAATCGCTTCATCGACAACCTTTCCCACTATGGATGAGTTCACAAAGCAGTCAACGACATCGACCTGTACTGGAATCTCACTTAGTGCTTTGTAACCAATCTCCCCATGAACGACTTCGGCGCGCGGATAGACCGGAATTATCTGATGACCCTTGTCCTGTAATAGTTTTGCAACACCAAAGGCTGCGCGATCTGGATTATTACCAAGACCGACGACGGCCCACACCTTCATTGCAAGGAGCGCATCAATTACTTCGCTCTCGTTAATCGCTGCGTCCTAATGCATGGAATTTCCAACCTGCGCTTCGCCATAGATCGCGATCGAGGGCGTTGCGTCCATCGATAATCATCTTGTTTTTAACTAATTTTCCGATTACTAAAGGATCGAGGGCTCGGTACTCTTTCCACTCAGTTAAGTGCAGAATTAAATCAGCACCTTTTACGCAATCGCTCACAGATTCGGCAAAGGTGAGAGTAGGGAAGCGCTTTCGGGCGGGCTCAATACCTTTGGGATCGTGCACAACAACAGTGGCACCGGCAGCGTGTAACTGCACGGCGATATCGAGTGCAGGGGAGTCGCGCACATCATCACTATCTGGCTTAAAGGTTGCGCCTAGCACTGCGATTGTGTACTGCGTTAAATCCTCCGATAAATCACTGCGCACAACATCGATCACTCGTTGGCGGGCACGTAGATTAATTGCATCAATCTCTCGCAAGAATTCAAGTGCCTGCTTGGCACCAAGCTCTTCGGCACGCGCCATAAATGCACGGATATCTTTAGGCAAACAGCCACCACCGAAACCAATTCCTGCCTGTAAGAAGCGGCTACCGATACGTGGGTCATAACCGATTGCCTTAGCAAGGACAGTGACATCTCCGCCAGCGGCTTCGCAAACTTCAGCCATTGCATTAATAAATGAAATCTTTGTTGCAAGAAATGAGTTCGCAGCTACCTTAACGAGTTCGGCAGTTGGAAGATCGGCGCGAATCCAAGGAGTACCAAGGGCGAGGATAGGTGCATAGACATCTTTGAGAATCTGCTCGGCGCGATCATTAGCAACACCAACGACAAGGCGGTTAGGTGTCAATGTATCTTCAACGGCAAAGCCCTCACGCAGAAACTCTGGATTCCATGCAAGGTCGGCATGTGGCGCTATCTGTGCAAGCTGTTCGCGTAGAGATTGTGCCGTACCAACTGGGACCGTTGATTTTCCAACTACGAGTGCACCCTCTTTTAAATGAGGTGCAATTGCAGCTACTGCCGATTTCACGTAGGTCAGATCAGCGGCTAATCCATCTTTGCTCTGGGGCGTACCAACACAGACAAAGTGAATGTCGGCATCGGCTATAGCAGAAAAATCAGTTGTAAATGTTAAGCGGCCGGTTTTAATCTCTTGGGCTAATAACGTATCTAGACCCGGTTCATAAAAAGGGAGCTCGCCGCGCGAGAGCATCGCAACCTTGACTGGATCTGTATCAACTCCAATTACGGTGAAACCAAGGGATGACATACAGGCTGCATGTGTTGCACCTAAATATCCGCAGCCAATAACCGAGAGCTTTGATTTCATGGACATGAGTTTACTTCAGCGCTCCGCATGGATTTTCATCGGCTGTTCGCGTCTTGAATTTATCGACGATTGTCGGTGTGGCAGAGGCGCTAGATGATGCCGATGGTGAAGGAGTGAGCTCATCAACCAGAGGTAAATCTTCACGTAGACGATTAAATAGATCGCGGGCTAAAACCTTGTCCCATATAACAACTGAACCAAGTCCGGGCACGCGAGCATTGGCATTACCCAGTGGAATTGTGAGAGTGCGAACCTTGCTCGCAGAGAGATTCTTTAGCTGTTTAGCAAGAGTGATTAGATCACTACTATCGAGCTGCGAATCGGTTTTGACCGTTGCTATTGCAGCGTTAAAGAAGCTCACTAACTTAACAGGATTGAGCAGTACGCCAGTGCTCGTAACTTTGCGCAGCACAGCACTCATGAACTGTTGCTGACGTTGCATACGGCCCAAGTCACCCATTCCATCAAAGTCACGAGTACGCACGTACTTAAGTGCCTCAATTCCATCGAGGGTATGCACACCTGCACTCATCACTAGATGGCTATTGGGGTCATTGATGTCTTTTTTGGAACAGACATCGATTCCACCAAGTGAATCAACCATTCCGGCAAATCCTGCAAAGCCGATTTCAACATAATGATCGATGCGAACACCGGTTTCATTTTCAATAGTTTGAATAAGCAGCGGTGCACCACCCCAGGCAAAGGCAGAGTTAATTTTGCCATTAGCGGCGGTAACGGTTCGATCTTTATAAACCGAGGATTTGTGTTCAGGAATGATTACGAGCGAGTCACGCGGGATCGAAATAATCGTTGCCTTATCGCGGGATTTGCTGATGTGTACTAAAAGCATGGTGTCAGAGCGTGCACCGGCGGCGGCCTTAGTTGTTCCAACACGTAAGAGTTTGGACTGCTCTCTTGTTAGACCTTCGCGAGTATCAGAGCCAACAAGTAAATAGTTAAGAGCAGTCGATGGTTTATCAGGGCGCTTACCAAGTGAGCTAAAGACATCTATGCGCTCTATTGCCCCGCTGACCTGACCTAGACCCAGCCATGCAATGGTCGAGATCGCAACGACGGCGAGGGAGAGTGAGGTAATAATCCGAATAGGTCGCGTCGCTTTCACAGGCGAAGACTACTTCAGCGATACGGTGGTGGGGTTATGGCGACATCAGCAAATGAGTTATATGGCTCACCGAAGCGTGAAATCTCAGTAATTCTTCCTGTGCGCAATGAGGCTGCGCACTTAGCCGACTCTGTGCGCGCAATCTTGTCACAGGATTTTCAGGGTCTATTCGAAGTAGTTTTAGCGATTGGGCCATCTTCAGATGGAACTGAGGCTATTGCGCGCACTCTGGCACAGGCAGATTCACGAGTAGTTATTGTTGAAAATCCTACAGGCCGCACTGCCGCGGGATTGAATCTTGCAGTTAAGAGTTCGCAGTATTTAAATATTGTGCGCGTCGATGGCCACTCAGAGATTCCGCAGAACTACTTGTCTTTAGTTCTAGAGATTCTTACGCAGAGTGGCGCCGTTAATGTTGGCGGTGTCATGGCCGCGATTGGCAAGAGTGTATTTGAGCGGGCAGTTGCACGTGCGATGCGCAGTCCACTTGGAGTTGGGGCCTCACGCTTTCATACAGGTGGAATGGCAGGCGCCGTCGATACTGTTTATTTAGGAGCCTTTAGAAAAGAGGCCCTACTTGCAGTTGGTGGTTTTGATGAACGCTTTATTCGCGCACAGGATTGGGAGTTAAATTTTCGTCTGCGTTCTGTAGGCGGTCTCATCTACTTTGATCCCCGCTTAGTTGTTACCTATCGTCCCCGTTCAACAGTGAGCGCACTTGCACGTCAATACTTTGATTATGGCCGCTGGCGACGTGTAGTTTCACGTCGCCATGAAGGAACAATTAACTACAGATATTTAGCGCCACCTTTTACAGTTTTAGTATCGACGCTATCAATAATTCTTGGTACTTTCATATCGACAATCTTCCTTCTTCCAGCCCTTGTCTATGCACTCTTTATTCTGCTGGCATCGATTGTGATCGGAAAATCTCTGGGTGAAATCATCTCTTTACCGCTCGTTCTTCTGACTATGCATATGTGTTGGGGGACGGGCTTCCTTACTTCGCCTAAGTCGCTTGCACCGTAAGGTAGCCTTACGACCGTGAGCGCACCTTTGCAGGTCTACGAGCCATTTAAGGCGGGTCTGCCACCTTTAATTCAATACTGGAAATCACTCTGGTCGCGTCGAACATTCATCTCCGAGTACTCGCGCTCAGAACTGCGCGAACAACACTTTGACTCAGCCTTTGGCCAACTATGGCTAGTACTTAATCCACTACTGCTCTCAGCCGTGTATTTCCTCTTAATCATCATTATTGGGGGCTCATCAGATAGCACCCGCTATGCCCATCTAACGGCGACGCTATTTCTATTTTATCTTATTGCAAACTCACTGACAGGTGGGGTTAAATCAATTACCGCTGGCCAGCGTCTCATTCTTAACACTGCATTTCCAAGAATTATGCTTCCAATCTCTGCAGTTGTTATCGCAGTATTTAAGTTTCTTCCGACACTCGTGATCTTTGTAATTATCCGGAGCGTTTTGGGTCTTCCCTTTTCTTGGCAGATGCTCTGGGCTTTTCCAGTCCTACTGATTGCCATGTTACTTGCACTGGGTCTTGCGATCACAATCTCGTGCATCAATGTCTACTTCCGCGATATCGCCAGCTTCCTGCCTTACTTAACTCGTACACTTCTATATCTTTCGCCGATTCTCTACGAGGCATCCTCGCTCAAGCCACAGCTAAAGGCGATAGAAGTTCTCAATCCACTCTTTCCAATTCTCGATAGTTGGTCTCGCGCAGTAGTACATGGGCAGGCCCCACACACTTCTAGTTTGCTAGCGGGCTTGGCATGGGCGATCGGAGTATTTTTAATTGGTACTTATTTCTTCCTTTCAAGGGAGCGTGAATTTGCCGTCCGTCTCTAATGCGCACAAGACCAATGAGATTGCAGTTTCAGTTCGCGGTCTAGGTCTTACATACACAACTGCCATCGATCGAAGACCCACGTTAAAGGCACGTGTTAAATCTTTAGGACGTGGATCAAAACATACGCGCGTGATTCGAGCTCTCGATAATGTAAATCTCGATGTCGAATATGGCCAAGTTTTAGGTGTTATTGGAACAAATGGTGCTGGCAAATCCTCAATGATGCGCGTTATCGCCGGAATTATTCCTCCCTCACAAGGTCGCATAGAAGTCTTTGGCAGCGTCAGCACATTGCTGGCTTTAGGCGTTGGCTTTAATCCATCGATGTCTGGTCGCGACAATGTATTTCTTGGCGGATTAGCTGCAGGCATGTCGCGCGATGAGATCGAAAGCCATTTTCAAGAGATTGCCGATTTTTCTGAACTAGGAGAGGCGATCGATGCTCCGATGCGCACATATTCATCGGGAATGTTCTCGCGCCTTGCATTTTCAGTCGCAGCTACTGTGCGCCCAGATATCTTGATCGTCGATGAGGCACTGAGCACGGGAGATGCACATTTTAAAGAGAAGTCACTTAACCGCATCAAAGAGCTGCGCAGTGATGATCGAGCCTTGATTCTTGTCAGCCATGCAATGGCCACTCTGCGCGATGTATGCAACGACGTTGCATGGTTACACAAGGGCAAGTTGGTCCAACGCGGCGCCCCCGATGCGACGATTGATGCATACCAAGAGTTTTTACAGGTCGGAAAGAGTGCAGCCATCGATGAGGATGTTTAGAAAACTTCTTGCACTTCTTCTTCTCTTTTCATTTTGTACAACTCCTGCATCGGCGATAGATATCCCGTCAACCTTTTCATTCCTTGGATCAGGTTATGGTCATGGAGTTGGCATGTCTCAGATGGGTGCCAGGTCTATGGCGCTAGCTGGCCGCACATCAGAGGAGATTCTTAAATATTTTTATAAAGATGTTGCGATTGAACCAGTGGTTGATTCAAAGATCTTGCGAGTAAATATCGGTCACTTGCTCACGAGTGCAAAGATTTCAACAAATACTGACGGTGGACTTGTCCAACTCTTTAGTGGTGACATCGGTGATCAAGTGGATGCAGTTCCAATCACAGTGCTTTCAAGTAAGGCATCATTAAATCTCTCAGTTTTAGGTGCCAGCGTTGTGCCAAGTGTGAGCATAGGTAAGAAGATAACGAGTTTTACTAAGAGCCGTAACTTCACAGTTCGCTGGAGTGGTACTAGATATTTACCTGGAATCGATGCCCTAATCTCGATTAATCACAATGGAACAACAAGAAAGTATCGTTATGGGCAGATGCAGATACGCGCAGTAAAAGATGCGGTACTGGGATATCGCTTAGAGCTCACAAATTCAGTGCGCCTTGGTGATGAGTATCTATGGGGAGTAAGTGAGATGCCTTCTTATTGGCCCTTAGCTGCACTACAGGCGCAAGCGATTGCATCACGCACGTATGCGCTCAGCAAAGCGGGAATTTACAGAGCCGCTTGTGATTGTGACCTATATGGTGAGATTTCAGATCAGCTGTTTTTAGGCCATGCCAAAGAGTTGGAGTTCAAATACGGCCTCGTGTGGAAACAGAGCGTCATAGAAACCGCAGGATTAGTAATCACGCAGGCAGGCCTACCAATTACCGCCTACTTCTTCTCATCTTCGGGGGGCAAAACAGAGCTCGCGCTGAATGCTTGGGGTAGCGCAAAAGCGTATACGCAGATTGTTGATGATCCTGGGAGTTTAGAAATGGCTCTGAATCCACGATTTGTTACATGGGATCGCACGGTTGCGCAGTCAGTCATTGCCGCTGCATTTTTACTGCCCGATGTTGTAGCACTAGAAGTACTCTCACGCAATGAGAGTGGAACGGTAGGTCAGATCCGTGCCACATCCAGTACTGGAGTGCAGTTTACGATTCGTGGTGAAACATTTAGAAGTCGGACAAAGATCCCATCTGCATACTTTGATTTAGTTAGCGTGCAGAATTGAGTTAAGTCCACCCCATGTACCAGTACGACTTACTACTTCAAGTGCGCCATCTAGGGAGTTGCGACGGAACAATAGATTATGAGCACCCGAAAGCGTTGCAGCCTTTACGATCTCACCATCAGGCAGACGAAGCTTTGATGCCGCAGTTATATATGTTCCAGCTTCAATGACGCAGTTATCTCCAAGGGAGATCCCACATCCAGAGTTTGCACCAAGCAGGGTTTTTTCACCGATTGAGATAACTTGTTTTCCTCCGCCACTCAATGTGCCCATGATTGATGCACCGCCACCAATGTCGCTACCATCTCCAACAACTACACCGGCAGATATACGTCCCTCGACCATCGAAGTGCCCAAGGTTCCGGCGTTAAAGTTAACGAAGCCTTCATGCATGATTGTTGTGCCTTGTGCTAAGTGAGCACCTAAGCGGACACGATCGGCATCTGCGATGCGCACTCCACTTGGAACTACGTAATCGACCATTCGGGGAAACTTATCGATTGAGAAAACAGTGACATGACCATGTGCTGCCTTCAATCGTGCACGTGTGAGTTCGAAATTCTCAACTGCACATGGGCCAGCCGATGTCCATACAACATTGGTAAGTAGCCCAAAGATGCCATCAAGATTTGCTCCGTGTGGCTTTATTAATCGATGTGATAAGAGATGTAAACGTAGGTATGCATCGAGTGCCGAAGTTGGAGCAGTTGAAATATCGATCTCAATACTTGCGATTTCGCGGCTTACTCCGCGCGCACTATCAGTTCCCACTAGGGCGTTGAGTTCGCTCGGAATTGTAGAGCTTAGAGCGGTTAAGGTTGGTGCTGGAAACCAAGCATCAAGAAGGATGCCACCTGACATCGTGGTAATTGCGTGGCCAGATGCAATGGTCTTCATGTGCTAAGCCTAACCCCTATTCTTTCTCACATGCGTATCGCTGTCTTTTGCTCATCCTCACCAACTATCGACCCAAAGTATGTAGATCTTGCCTATCAATTAGGCGAAGGTATCGGCTCTGCTTCCTGGGAGCTTGTTACAGGTGGTGGCCATATTTCAATGATGGGCGCTGTATCACGTGGTGCGCGTGCAGCCAATGGTCGAACCGTTGGAGTGATTCCACAAGCTCTCGTAGATATTGAGTTTGCAGATCATGACAATGACGAGCTCCATGTCGTAGAAACAATGGGTGAGCGCAAAGCGATGATTACAGATATCTCCGATGCCTTTATTACCTTGCCTGGAGGTGCCGGCACTCTTGAGGAGTTCTTTGAAATTTGGGTTGGACGTTATTTAAAATTTCACAATAAGCCAGTTGTTATTCTCGATCCATTTGGAATCTATGATCCACTCCATGAATTGGTTCTCCATTTAGAGTCTGAAAATTTCATTAAACCAGGAATGCGTGATTTAATCTCATGGACCACAACTATCGAGGATGCACTTGCGGCATGTGGGCAATGAGAAGTAACCACATTGCAATTTCGCTCACTATCGATGCACCGGTTAAAGAGGTTTGGGATTTACTTGTCGATTGGGAGAAACAGGGCGAGTGGATGTTACAGACAAAGGTCTGGGTGACATCACAGACACGTGATGGTATTGGTACCTGTATCAGCGCCTTCACTGGCATTAAATCATTTGGAATACTCGACACAATGCAAGTAAGTGCATGGGCTCCGCCGTATAAGTGTGATGTGATCCATACGGGGCCAATCATTAAAGGCAGTGGACGTTTTGAGTTACATCAGATAAACCAAGGCCAGACACGATTTGATTGGTCAGAGGAAGTTCTCGCCCCACGGGCGGTTTTCATTTTCATCTCACCCGGGCTCTATCTCGGTGTGCGCCTCTCACTGGCGCGCTTTGCTCGATCATTTCGATAAATACAACGGGCCCAAGGCTTCAAGCAAGCTCCATCCATCCAGCGATAGCCTTATGCCATGAGTGCGCCCACAACTTTGGCAGAGGTGTTGGCATCCCTGCCTGAAGAAGAGCGCTTCATCTTGACCATGCACTATCTGCGATCTATGTCCTCGGTCGAGATCGCCGAGCTCTTATCGGTACCCGTTCGCGCCGTGGATGCAGTTATCACTACGGGAAAGGCACGGTTAAGCGGGCTACTGGGGCTTTAAATCCGATTTCCCACCAGCGTGATAAATGCGAGATACTTACCCCCTTGCATTTTCGCCCAATCTTTTAGAGGAGTCTTCCCATGGCAGCCATGAAACCACGCACAGGTGATGGTCCCATGGAGGTCACCAAAGAGGCTCGCTCCCTGGTCATGCGAATCCCTCTTGAGGGCGGTGGACGTCTAGTGGTCGAACTGAACCCAGAGGAAGCAAATAATCTCAGCGCCGCACTTCATGCCGCGGTCGCTTTAGTTAAGAAGTAAAGCATTCCTAGGCGATAGCCTTCAACGCATGTCTTCAACACTTGCCAGCGCACCAGTAAAACTCAACGCCGCTACATCGGCCAATGTAATTGCACTGGCATATCTAAGCGATGGTGATGAGAGTTTTGTTTTTAAGGGTCCCGGGACAATTATCGAAGATATTCAGCAGTGTTTTGCAATCAATTTATTAGATGAGCTCTCATTTTTTTCACCTACTGGAAAGTCTGGTGAGATATTTGAAATTCCAGTTAGTGCAAATAACTGTGCCACCGATCGGATTTATTTAACAGCTATTGGCGATGCAACAACTCCTGCCTTTCGTATTGCTGCAACAGCAATCGCACGTAAAGTTCGAGGAAAAAAATCAACGGTTTATTCAGCATGTGCAGTAAATAAAACTGATATTGCCGCACATGCAATCTCACTAACCATGGGTGCATACCTATGGAGTTTAAAGAGCGGAAAACCTGCTGATGTTCCTACATTCTTAGTTGCAAGTGATGACAAGGAGGTAGTTAATGCTGCTCATGTTTATGCGAAAGCAGTTGCACGCGCTCGCGATATGGTCCATACGCCGTCTAATATTAAGACTCCTGCGTGGATGGTTACACAAGCGCAAGCCTTCGCCAAATCAAATGGATTAAAGGTAAGTGTTCTCAGTGGCAAAGCACTTAAAGATTTTGGTGGCCTGCGCGCAGTTGGTGGATCCGTACCAGATCCAGGCCCACGCTTTATTGAGGTGACATATACCCCCAAAAATAGGAAAAACTCAGTTAGGGCGCTCCCTCACGTTGTTTTAGTAGGCAAGGGAATCACCTTTGATACTGGAGGAGTTTCTTTAAAGCGCCCATATGAATCAATGATTGCCATGAAGTCAGATATGGCAGGCGCTGCAGCCATACTTGCGACGCTCACGGCTCTTGAAGAGTTACAACCCAATGTGCGTGTTACCGCTCTCATGATGTGTGCTGAAAACGCTATCTCGGCTACTGCCCAGCGCCCTAGCGATGTGATTAAACATTACGGAGGAACAACTGTTGAGGTAATCAATACCGATGCAGAGGGCCGTTTAGTCCTTGCCGATGGCCTGGCATATGCCGACATAAATTTAGGTCCCGATTATTTAATCGATATTGCAACGCTGACAGGTTCGGCAACTTTAGGACTTGGTAGACAGTTTGCTGCAATGTATACACGTGATGACAAGCTAGCTGCCCAGTTTGTAAAGGCTGGCGCAGATTCCGGAGATCGTGTTTGGCGAATGCCACTTATTGATGATTATCAAGATTCGCTGGAAAGCGATGTTGCAGATTTTAATCACGATGCCAGTCACGCCAAGTACTCTGCTGGTTCTGTTACAGCGGCGCTATTCCTTGAGCATTTTGCCGGTACTCGGCGATGGTTGCATTTAGATATCGCTGGCGCCGGTCGTAGCGAAGTCGATGCAGGAGAAAATCCAAAAGGTGGTACAGGTTATGGAGTTCGCTTATTAACTCAGTGGATTATGTCACTGTGATGAAAACCGATCCACACTCGTATGCTGAAAACTTTATCGTTGAAGATCACTTCAAATCACAGGCACGTGCACGTGGCATCGAACTCGGCGCAGTAGATGTAACACCCGGTGCCGGTGCCTATCTTCGCCACTTAGCCTTTACATTGTCGGCGCAGTCAGTTGTAGAAGTGGGTACGGGTTCAGGTGTCGGAAGCCTGTGGCTGCTCGATGGAATGCTCAATAGCGGAACATTGACATCGATCGATGATGAGATGGAACACACCCGTATTGCAAAGATGGCTTTCAATGATGCCGATATTTCTCAGACACGATATCGCCTCATTACTAACTCAGTTCTGGATGTAATCTCAAAACTTACTGATCGCGCCTATGACCTCGTTGTTCTGCGCCACAATCCAGAGGATTTAACCTTTGTGATCGGTGAGGCACACCGCATTTTGCGAAGTGGCGGGGCTCTAGTAATCGATAACTTCTTTGGGGGATCTAAAGTCTGTGATCCAGCCCAGCGTGATCCAAAGACGGTTTCGCTGCGCGATGCTGGGAAAATCATCAAAAATGACTCAGAGCATTGGGTGAGTACTTTGATTGCATCGGGCGATGGTTTGTTAGTCGCTACTAAGTTGTAGCAAAATACAGCCATGATATTTCCCCGTACAAAGAGGACACATGTTGCGCCACCTTGGTGGGAAAGTTCGCACTCTAGAAAAAATACGCGGGGTACGGTCGTTCTAGTTGCCCTACTTGCCGGCAGCGTTGGTGGCTTCTTAGGTGTTAGCGCAACAGGTGGCACATTATTTAGGCATGCAAATCTAGTTTCTTCTGCCAGCGTTATTGAAAGAGCGCCAGACTCTGTCGCCGGAATCGCTGCACGAGTTCTACCATCAGTTGTTTCTATCACTACTCGTACAAGCGGTGGAGGTGGCACAGGCTCTGGCTTTATTATCGATAGCGGTGGATATATCTTGACTAACAATCACGTCATTGCCTCGGTAGCACAATCAGGTGGCACCCTACGTGTCACACTCAATAACGGTGATGTTTATAACGCAACAATTGTGGGCCGTGATGCCTCTTATGATTTAGCAGTATTGAAAATTGCTACGGCAAACTTATCGGCGCTGCAGTTTGGCGATAGCGATATGGTCGCCGTTGGAGATCCAGTAATTGCAATTGGCTCACCTCTTGGACTATCTGGAACTGTAACATTGGGAATTATTAGTGCAAAAAACCGTCCAGTTACTGCAGGTGGCTCACGGGCTGAAAATTCATTTATTAACGCCCTTCAAACCGATGCGGCAATTAATCCTGGCAACTCTGGAGGACCACTCGTTGATTCAACGGGAGCCGTCATCGGTGTTAACTCTGCAATCGCATCTCTGGGTTCAACGTCGCAGGCAGGCTCAATCGGTTTAGGATTTGCGATTCCAATTAATCAAGCGCGCAAAACAGCCGATCAATTAATTAAGAACGGCAAAGCTACATACCCAGTTTTAGGCGTCTCATTAGATATGAACTTTACGGGTGTGGGTGCACTCATCGCCAAAACTAGCTCTGGAATCATGTCGGGTGGGCCAGCTCAAAAGGCGGGCTTAAAGCCAGGTGACATTATTATTAAATTTGACGATCGCGGAATAAATGCCGCCGAGGAGCTCATTGTCGCCGTTCGATCCAAGAACGTCGCAGATCGCGTCACGATTACATATGTGCGTGATGGCAAAGAGTATTCAGCTACATTGTCCTTAATTGCGGCAAAAGACTAACGAGCTCATTGCAGGTAGGCTAAGTGCATGTTCTTTGATATCGGTGCAGGAGAACTCTTCGGCCTTGCTATTTTGGCGATGATTTTAGTTGGGCCAGAGCGCCTGCCAAAGGCGGCGGTAGAGGCTGCCAAGATACTGAAGAAGTTACGTGCTCTTTCGCAAACTGCAACGACTGAGTTAAAGGAGAATTTAGGACCGGGTTTTGAAAATCTACAGCCCGCCGATCTTCACCCAAAGACATTTGTGAAGAAGCAGTTAGCCGATCTTATGGAGGATAAACCTGTGACAACGCCGAAGCGTCCCGAGGCACGGATTGATCCAGATCTCATATGACTCTGATCGATCAAGTAAGCGATGCTTTATCCACCGTACAGGATCCCGAACTTCACCGATCGATTACCGAGCTTGGAATGGTCGATGGGGTTAATGAGGACAATGGCATAGTCTCTCTTTCGATTCTCCTAACGATATCGGGTTGTCCAATGCAGGATCGTTTGCGCAGTGATATTACTGGCGCGGTTTCAGCCATTGAAGGCGTCACATCTGTTCAGTTGACATTTGGGGTTATGTCACAAGAACAGCGTGATAATGTAAAAAAAATAATGCGCAATGGCCGCGAAAAGTTTATTCCATTTGCCCAACCAGATTCATTGACGCGAGTAATCGGAATCGCATCAGGAAAAGGTGGAGTTGGAAAATCCTCGGTCACTGTAAACCTTGCAGTTGCCGCCGCTCAAAAGGGCTTGCGCGTTGGGATCCTCGATGCCGATGTGTATGGCCACTCGATTCCGCGCTTAATGGGCCTTATGGGCCAACGTCCAACGGCGATCGATCAAATGTTTATTCCGCTCGAATCCTTTGGCGTGAAAACCGTTTCAATGGAGATGTTTAAGCCAGAGCGCAGTGATGCAGTTGCCTATCGTGGACCACTGCTGCACCGAGTCCTTGAGCAACTCTTATCCGATGCCTATTGGGGGGATTTAGATCTATTACTTATCGATTTACCGCCTGGCACTGGAGATCTTGCAATCTCTCTCGGTCAGTTAATTCCAACCTCTGAAATCTTGGTTGTGACAACCCCGCAAGTTGCAGCCGCGGAAGTCGCTGAGCGCGCAGGTCGAATCGCACACCAGATTCACCAACAGGTAATCGGTGTCGTTGAAAATATGTCTGAGTACACAGATCCGGCAACTGGGGCGATCGTTTCACTCTTTGGAAACGGTGGAGGAGATGAGACAGCTAAGCGGTTATCGCAGTTAGTCGGAAGCGATGTTGCACTACTCGGAAAGATTCCATTTAGTGTTGATCTTCGCTTAGGCGGAGATGCTGGCGTTCCAGTTGTAATCTCTGACCCAGAATCAGCTAGTGCAAAAGCCCTCTTTGAGATTACTGAAAAACTAATAAAGCGAAGTAAGTCTTTACTCGGAGTCCGATTGGGAATTGCTACGTAGTTCAGTAATAACCTCTTTTGCTAAATCTGAAAGCTCACCGCGCACAAAATCGCGTGTAGCAACGTCACCAAGTGAGATTCGAAGTGCTGCAATTTCACGCGTTAAATATTCGGCATCGGCGATACTACGTTCGTTACGTGCACGATCTTCATTGAGCTGAATTCGATCGCGGTCGGCCTGTCGATTCTGCGCCAACAAGATTAATGGAGCTGCATATGATGCTTGTAGCGAAAGAATGAGTGTTAAAAAGATAAATGGGTAGTCATCAAAGCGCAGATCTTTAGGCGCAATGAAGTTCCAAGCAACCCAAGTAAGAACAAAGACGCTCATGTAGACCAAAAAGCGTGCAGTACCTAAGAATCGTGCAAAGCTCTCTGACAAGCGTCCAAATGTTTCAGGATCAAAGTTTGGTCGCAGAGTCCGTCGGGTATCACGTGGTGTATCTAAACCGAAGCTACGTGCCATGACTAACCCTCCTTATATTCAACGGGCGATTTCTCGCGATGATCATGTCTCCAGTTATCTGGCAGTAAGTGATCGAGAACGTCATCGACGGTTATCGCACCTAGCAAGCGATTGTTGGCATCAACTACAGGTAGCGAGAGCATGTTGTAGCTTGCCAAGTGTGATGAAACCTCATGCAGAGATGCATCGGGCGTGACACCGCGAGAGTGCGTATCTACGATTGAGCCCAAGAGAGTCGAAGGTGGTTCGCGCAATAATCGTTGGTAATGCACTGTTCCAATAAAGCGTCCCGTAGGTGTTTCAAGTGGTTGACGCGCGATAAAAATCTGTGATGCCAATGCTGGTGAAATCTCTTGTTGGCGCACTGCGGCAAGGGCATCGGCAACTGAGTAATCAGCGCTCATTACAATTGGTTCGGTTGTCATCATTCCGCCCGCTGAATAATCCTCATAGTTCATGAGTCGCAGAACATCCTCAGCATCTTCAGGCTCCATTAACTCGATGAGTGCTTCTGCGCGCTCCTGGCCGATCTCACGCAATAAATCGGCGGCATCATCTGGATCCATCTCACCTAAAACATCTGCAGCGCGCTCACCCTCGAGTTCGGCTAAGAGTGAAACACGGGCGTTTTCATCCATCTCTTCGAGTACATCGGCTAGTCGCTCATCGGTAAGTGCGCCTGCAACTTCAACTCGACGCTTAGGAGGTAAGTCCTGCAATACCGTTGCTAAATCTGCTGCACGCAAGTTGGCTAAAGTTAAAAGTAAATTTGCAACGCCTTGATTTTGTTCGGTGTGTGCAAAGCCAACTACTTCCTCCCAAGAAACGGTAGAAGTTGCCCCCTTACGGCGAAGTCCATGACCAGAGCGCATGATGTGCACTTTATTAATAAGCCAATCACCACTCTGGTTTTGCTCCATTCCCATATCTTCAACCGTTACAACTTCATCGGATGCAATAAGGGTGATTGAGCGATCGAGCATGTCACCAAGGACTAGAACCTCACCAGAACGTGTTTCATAGCGGCGCATATTAAGTAGACCAGTAATAACAACTGTTCCACTTTCAATGGATGTAACACGAGTGATTGGTACAAATACACGGCGGCGTAATGGAACTTCAACGACAAGACCTAAGACGCGGGGTGGAAGATTATTTGTGCGAAGGGTCGCAACAGCATCTCGCACCTTTCCTACAGGATCACCATTAGGGTCAAAGACCGCAGTGCCTGCAAGACGGGCGAGAAATACTCGGTTGAGGAGATTGCTGCTCATGAGATAAGGGTACCTTTCTCTTATGGGTAGCGGCGAACAGTTAGAGAATGAGCAACATATTCGCGATAGTCATGCAGCTATTCCAGCCAGGCCCGACCTTATTCGCTTAGGCCTTGGAATTCTTGGTGTGGGTACATCCGGGCCGTTGATTGCAATGAGCACCATGTCGATTCCTACATTGATTTTCTGGCGAAATCTCGGAGGATCGATTGTCACCCTTCCTTTTGCACTCCGACATTCGCTCAATCGAAATGGTGTGAAGTGGTCTGTGATTGCCGGGCTTCTTCTTTCTACACACTTCATGGGTTTTTTTCTGGCAATGCGCTGGACAAGCGTTGCAGCTGGTACCGCCCTCGTTGCATTACAGCCAATATTTGCTGCGCTTTTTGTGAAGATGACTGGAGGGCATATTCCATCCAAAGCGTGGCTAGGAATGGTGGTGAGTTTTTCTGGAGTTCTACTAATCTCAGGAGTTGATCTGCAAATTTCGTTCAGATCGTTTTTAGGTGATCTTGCTGCATTAATTTCAGCTGCCGTCGCCGCCCTTTACATTATGGCTGGCTCTAGAGCCCAAAGAACTATTGAAACAACTACTTACACAACCATTTGTTACTTTGTTTGTTCAATCGCAGCCCTACCGATCGCACTAATTTCTGGATATTCACTCTTTAACTTTAATGCGCGCGAGTGGTGGATTTTAATTGGATTGGTTTTCGGTGCTCAAATTCTTGGCCATACTATGTTTAACTCCACACTTAAACGAGTATCACCTGCAATAGTTTCTCTCATCATTTTCTTTGAAGTACCAGTCAGTTCTGTATTAGCAGTATGGTGGCTTGGGCAAAAGCCACCACTTGGAATTTTGCCCGGAATTGTACTTATTTTGGTGGGTTGCATTTTGGTAGTTACACGGACACGAAGTGCGCGAGCAGAGTTAAATCCATGATTGATTTACATACACATACAAATAAGAGCGATGGAACTGATAGCCCGCGAGAGCTGGTAAATAAAGCGATTTCACTAGGAATAACCCTTCTTGGCATCACCGACCACGATACGACGTCGGGTTGGGCCCAAGCCGCAGAAACAGTGCGGGGGAGTATCGGCCTTGCTTTAGGTAGTGAAATCTCCTGCTTGACCAATGATGGAGTTAGCGTGCACATGTTAGCTCTGCTCTTTAATGGCGAGCATAAAGAGATGCAGATAATGCTTGAAGAAACTCGTGATGGTCGCCTACCCCGTATGCGAAAGATGATTGAAAAGATGCGAGCAGCTGGGATTGATATTTCGATGGATGATGTCGAAGCTGCGCGTCCAGATGGTGCAGTTCTAGGGCGCCCTCACTTAGCCGATGCACTTGTTAATAAAGGAATCATAAAATCGCGTGATGAGGCTTTTCAGGGAATGCTCAACAATGGTTCTGCTTTTTATGTCTCTCACGCGGCACCTACCCCGGTCGATGCGATTGCCATGATCTGTGCCGCTGGGGGAGTTGCAGTCATTGCACACCCCTTTGCATCCCACAGAGGACAAACTCTTCAAGCAGCTGATTTTTCAGATTTAGTAGCGGCCGGCTTACATGGAATTGAGGTTGATCACCGTGATCAAAACCCTGACGAGCGTGCCATGCTGCGAAATATCGCCAATGAATTGGGGCTAGTAGTAACTGGTGCCAGCGACTATCACGGCAACGGTAAACTCAATTCATTAGGTGAATTTCAAACGGCTCCTGATCAGTGGGAAAGATTAGAGTCACTTGCAGATCAGCGACGGGTGGTACGGGCATGAAGGCACTCCAGATAAGCGCACTTACATTTGCAATTCAATCCTTTGTAACACTCTTTGTAATTATGGATCCACCAGGTGCCACGCCCATATTTTTAGCACTCGTTGCAGATAAGACGCCTAAGGAGCGAAGAGTTCTAGCAATTAAAGCCGCGGCAGTTTCCTTCTCTGTCATCACACTCTTTGCTTTATTTGGCCGTTTTATACTCAGCTATCTCAATATCTCTATGGCGGCACTGCAGGCGGCAGGGGCTTTGTTATTACTTTTGATCTCACTTGATTTATTAACTGGTGGTACAGGTAGTGGCAAAAGCAAGAGTTCAGATTCCAATATTGCATTAGTGCCTCTTGGAACACCGTTGCTTGCCGGTCCGGGTGCAATCGTTGCAACGATGATCTTCGTGCAAAGCGCCGATACACCTGGGCGAATTATTGGATTAATTGCAGCTGTTGTTGGGGTTCATCTTGCTATCGCAGCTGCCTTAATGGCATCAACGACGATCTTAAAAGTCATAAAAGAGGCTGGAGTTACACTGGTTGCTCGTATCGCAGGTTTATTACTTGCCGCGATCGCAGTGCAGATGCTTGTAGATGCGATACGGGTTTTTGTTGCAGCTTAGCTTTCTTTAAACTTCTTAGTCCGTGTACGAGTTCGCTCAATCTTTTCCTTAGGTTGTACTGCTTTGCGTGGAGCTGAATCTCTGCGTGGTGCAGATGAGCCTTTACTCTCAACACGTACAACTGGCTTGGCTTTAACCATGCGGCCAGTTGAGCCAGTGGGAATGTTAAGAACCTCAAAGAGGTGTGGCGATGATGAGTAAGTCTCTTCGGGCTCGGCCAATCCAAGTTCGAGAACTTGATTAATCATCTTCCAACGCGCGAGCTCATCCCAATCAACGAATGTCACCGCAATTCCATCGGCGCCGGCACGTGCAGTACGCCCAATGCGGTGGACATAAGTTTTTTCATCCTCTGGACATTGATAGTTAATCACGTGAGTGATCCCTTCAATATCAATTCCACGTGCGGCGACATCGGTTGCAACAAGAACATCTGATTTACCAGCCTTGAAATCTCCTAAAGCCTTTTCACGCGCGCCTTGGCCAAGATCGCCATGGATTGTGTCGGCTCTAAAGCCACGTTCAATAAGATCATCGGCTGTCTTTTGGCAGGTGCGCTTGGTACGACAGAAAACAATCGTCGGTCCACGACCATCTGCCTGCAAAATGCGAGCGAGCATTTCAATCTTATCCATGGCATGTGCACGCAGAACGTGTTGTTCGATGCGGCTTACGACTGCGCCTTCATCTTCGCTATCTTGCGTGCGAATATGAATTGGCTGATTCATGAAGCGTCTGGCCAGAGCGATAATGTCGCCAGGCATGGTCGCTGAGAAAAGCATTGTCTGCGTACGCTTTGGAGTATTTGCCAAAATCTTTTCAACATCGGGCAAGAAGCCAAGGTCTAACATCTCATCGGCCTCATCTAAGACAAGACGTGAAACCTCTTTTAACTTCAACTGGCCCTGTCGAGAAAGATCTAATAACCGTCCTGGAGTTCCAACAACGATTTCAACTCCAGCTTGAAGAGCTTCGATCTGTGGCTCAAATGCGCGCCCACCATAAACGGCCAATGTCCGGATTCCACGATTACTAGCTAGCTCTTCGATATCGCGTGTGACCTGTGTACATAATTCGCGAGTTGGAACAACGATTAAAACCTGTGGCATTCCCTTAGTTGCAAAATCTGCCCACTCGGGATCATGCGGGGCAATGACGCGTTCGATAAGTGGAATTCCAAAAGCTAATGTTTTTCCTGTGCCAGTCTTTGCCTGACCAATGACATCACCATCACCAAGTGCGATGGGCAGAACCATCTCTTGAATTGCAAAGGGTGCGGTGAAGCCGTGTGCATGAAGGGCTTCAATAGTTTGGGGGCGAAGTGGAAGTTCGGCGAAAGTCAGTGACACGTTATGCAGCGCCGAAGCCGACACGACGCGATGGAGATTCGCCAACTTCAACGAAACCAATCTTGTCTGCCGGAACGATAATCTCATGACCGCGAACATCACTGAGCGTTAGTGGCTTGCCCGTTGTGATCGCCTCAGTCACTGCGCTCTTAATATCAGTTGCACTCATAGCGCTCTCAAAAACGATGTCGCTTGCAACGCGAGTAACAGCGATGCGGACCTCAGATTTTATAGCGACTTCACTTTTTTTAACGCTCATAGGGTTAATCCTATCGGCCTTTAATTGCGTGGGAAACCCGAAATCCCTCTCCACATGAGGTTGTTAACGAGTTCTACGGCTTGTTCGCGAGTCAATGTACTGTCTCGGTCTAACCAATGTCGTGCTGTGACTTGGGCATAACCAATCATTCCGACCCCAAGCAGCATTGAAGCCTCACGTGGCAGCCCAGTATCGATTGAGATAACGGCACTCGCTGCGGCTGCACAGTCGTATGTCATCCGATTGAGTCGCTCTCGCACAGATGGTTCGACGCTCATATCACTCTCAAAAAGCAGTCGAAATGCTTCACCCTCTTTTTCAATGAAGGCAAAGTAAGCATCAACAGTTGCATGAACGCGATTTGCGTTATCTGGAGTAGATGCGATCGCCTTTTGAATTTCAAAGACTAGTGAGTCAATGTGTAGATCTAGTACAGCTAAATAGAGATCGAGCTTTGATGGGAAATGCTGATATAAAACTGGTTTACTGACATTTGCGCGATCGGCGATCTCATCCATAGCCGCAGAGTGATAACCAGCGACGGTGAAGACCTCTAGAGCCGCCGATAACAGGAGCGCACGGCGCTCATCCCGAGGCAGACGCGCCTTATTAGTTGTATCTGCTGTACTCATTAGTGCAATCGTAGGGGGCTTTATATGTTTTGTGCCAATACTCTCCCCCCCCATAAAAACTAGCGACACAGGCGTGACTACGGCAGACTTACTACTCTATGAAAATTCCTCCATTGGTAGATTCGATGCCCGTGCTAAGCACCGAAGAGTTGCGTCGATACAGCCGCCATACGGTTATTCCGCAGATCTCATCGGCCGGTCAACAAAGGCTCAAAGGTGCCAGAGTGGTCTGTATCGGTGCAGGTGGTTTAGGGTCACCAATTTTAATGTATTTGGCTGCCGCAGGAGTTGGAACACTTGGCATTGTTGAGTTTGATACCGTCGATGAATCAAATTTACAACGTCAGATTATTCATGGACAGAGTGATATCGGCGGAAGTAAGACGGAAAGTGCAAAGAGACAGATTGCCCAGATAAATCCCTTTGTAGAAGTAGTCACACATGAAGTGCGTTTAGATAGATCTAATGTGATGGAGATATTCAAAGATTACGATCTAATTATTGATGGTACCGATAATTTTGCGACGCGATATTTAATTAATGATGCCTGCGTACTTTTAAAGAAACCATATATTTGGGGCTCCGTACTTCGCTTCGATGGACAGGCAAGTGTTTTCTTCTCTGAATATGGCCCTTGTTATCGCTGTCTTCACCCAGAGCCAGCTGCCGATACACCTAACTGCGCCGAAGCTGGAGTTTTAGGAGTGCTATGCGCATCGATTGCATCGATTCAAGCCACAGAGGCGATCAAGCTCATCACCGGAATTGGCAAACCACTTATCGGTTCACTCATGGTTTACGACGCACTAGCTATGAGTTATCGCAGCATCAAAGTTTCCAAAGATCCAGCGTGTGTCATCTGCGCAGATAATCCAACTCAAATAGGCCTACTTGAAGATTATGAGGCGTTTTGTGCGCCAATTGCTCCATCAGAGATAAACGTCTTCGAACTTAAAGCGAAAATGGATAATGGAGAAAATTTTATATTAGTAGATGTACGAGAACCATATGAGTTTGAAATTGTTCGTATCCCTGGCTCGGTTTTAATTCCACTATCGCAGTTCGTTGATGGCACTGCATTTGCACTATTGCCACGAGACAAGCAGATCATCATGCACTGCCGCTCGGGTGTTCGATCTGCGACATCGCTATCTATAGTCAAAAGCGCTGGCTTTAGTGATGCAACACATGTTGAGGGCGGCGTTCTTGCTTGGGCTAAGCACATTGATCCGACATGTGCGGTGTACTAGTGAGAGATTCTTATGCGGGTTATCGAATTCTCTTAGTGCATGCCCATCCCGATGATGAAACGATCAATAATGGCGCCACAATGGCGTTATATGCCGCGCGAGGTGCCCAAGTCACACTTGTTACCTGCACTCGGGGCGAAGAAGGTGAAGTCCTTGTTCCTGAACTCTCTCACCTTGCTAGTGCCAGTGATGATGGACTTGGTGCACACCGCGAAATCGAACTCACGAATGCCATGCGTGCACTCGGAGTACGAGACCACCGCTTCCTCGGTAGTTTTCGAGATAGTGGGATGATGGGGATGGAGACTAATAATCGCCCCGATGTTTTTTGGCAGGCCGATCTCGATACTGCTGCACAGCTTCTGGTAAGAGTGATTGATGAAATTAAGCCTCATATTCTGATTACCTACGATGAAATTGGTGGCTATGGCCATCCCGATCACATTAAAGCCCATCTCGTAGCAATGCGAGCAGCAGAGCTTTCACAGTGGCAGATACAGAAGATTTATTGGAACACTGTTCCGAAGTCAGTTATCGCAGCGGGCATAGCGGCTATGAAGGAAATTGGCTCTGATTTCTTTGGTAGCGATAATGTCGATGAGATTCCATTTGCGAAAGATGATTCATTTGTAACAACCTTGATTGATGGTAACGAGTTCGTCGATGCCAAGATGGATGCTATGGCGGCACATGCAACTCAGATTGCACTCGATGGACCATTCTTTGCTCTATCTAATAACTTAGGTCTTGCGATTTGGGGGGATGAGTACTACACGCTCGTGCGGGGTAAAAAATCCGCACCCTTTGATAATGATGGTCGCGAGAGTGACTTAACCTCTGGCATCGCCCTCTAATGCCCTTTATTTACGCCGTTATTTTCGGTGGTGGCTTAGGTATCGGTTCGGTATTTTTGCATGCATCTCTGCCACCATTTGGATTACTTTTAAGTTTTACCGCAACCTGTGCTGGAATCTGGAGTATCGGGCGCATGTGGGGAGGGCGTAGTTTACGAATAATTGCGAGTTGTGTGTGGATGGCCGTTGTACTTCGTGCAGGTTTTCCTGGTGCAAGCAAAGAGTATTTGATCGAAGGAACTGCCATCGGGATCTCACTCATTAATGGCGGTTTTTTAATCTTACTTCTTGCAATACTGCTACCGGCTTAGCGCCAACTCCACTCTTGTCCATCGGCACTGTCGTTAATCTCTAGTCCGGTTGACTCTAACTCAGCTCGTAATGCATCACTATCACCCCATCGCTTTTCTTTGCGAGCAGTCAGACGTGCACTCAAAAGCCTTTCTTGCTCCACCGAGATGTTTTTACTAATTTCGCGTCGTGATAAATTTAAAGCTAATACCTCGTCGGCATACATGAATATAGCTCGCTTGTCGGCATCTGAAATCTCATCGGTTTTTTCAACTGCACGGATTCGCTGAAGTGCACGAGGTGTATCTAGATCTTTCTCTAGACTATTGAGGAACTCTTGGTCCACTAATTTCTTGGGTGAATCACCCCACTGTGCCATTTTTTTACGCCACTTGCTCAGTGTTGTATCTGCACTTTCTATAGACTCCCATGTTAAATCCATTTGTGCACGGAATCGATTTTCAAGAAAGCACAGCCTCAGCGCTAGTGGATCTAGGCCTCTTGCAATTACATCTGAGAGAAGCACAACATTTCCTGAGCTCTTTGACATTTTGCGTCCCTCAAATAAAAGATGCTCCCCATGTACCCATAAATCTACGGTTTCACTGTCTATAGAGGCATTGGATTGTGCCCGCTCATTCTCATGGTGAGGAAAGCGTAGGTCGATTCCACCGACATGAAGATCAACGTGATTGTTTAAGAACTCCATTGACATCGCCGAGCACTCAATGTGCCAACCGGGAAAGCCTGTTCCCCATGGTGAATCCCACACCATCTCTGTGCGAGGCCCAGCGCTTTTCCACAGCGCCCAATCTGCGTGAAAACGCTTTCCACCTTCATCGCTGTATTCGTAGCGATGACCAGGCTTAAGAGCATCTAAACGATTGCCGCTGATCTGCCCATAACTTTCAAATGCCTGTGCATCGAAGTAGATCGAATTATCGCTTCCAACGTAGGCAAAGCCCTTCGCAATCAAATCGGTGATCATCGTAATCATTAAATCGATTGACTCGCTAGCGCGGGGGTATTCGTCGGCAACTATGACATTGAGTAGCCCAAGATCTTTATGGAACCTAGCTTCATACATTCGTGCAATATCAAAGGGATCCTTTTTCTCGGCTGCAGCCTGGGAGAGCATTTTGTCCTCGCCAACCACATCTTCAGACATGTGACCTACATCGGTAATATTTTGAATAAGTCGGACAGTCCCACCAGAAATCTCAATTGTTCGACGTATGAGATCTGAGAGAATAAAGGTGCGTAGATTGCCAACGTGAGCATCGCGATAGACGGTAGGACCGCAGCAGTACATGCTCGTTATTGATTTAGTTGATGAGAGCGCCTTAACCGTTCGGCTTAAGGTGTCATAGATTGAAAGTGTCATGGCGTGGCAATCACCTCGCGCCAGATAAAGATCTCATCATGAGCGAAGTCGATGAGTTGTCCATGCCGGTTACGTAGTGAGTGCGTACTCTCTAAGATTCCGACAATGTCGCGGAAGCCTCCCTCTGGATCGTGCAGGCGAATTGTGAGGCGTCTGCCGATTAAGGCTTCAAATTGCCCTTGGAGCTCGCTCGTCATGGCTCAACGATAAACCTTTACTTCAATATTGTGCGCGAGATGGGCTATGCGATTAGAATCCTCTCAGTCCAATTCAAGAAAATCTGGAGGCAATACCGTGACGTACATAATCGCAGAGCCATGTGTCGATGTGAAAGATAAGTCCTGCATCGCAGAGTGTCCCGTGGACTGCATCTACGAAGGCTCGCGCATGCTCTACATCCAGCCCGACGAGTGTGTCGACTGCGGTGCCTGCGAGCCTGTCTGTCCCGTTGAAGCTATCTACTACGAAGATGATGTCCCACCACAGTGGAAAGATTCATTAAAGATTAATACCGAGTTCTTCGTTGAGATTGGCTCTCCCGGTGGGGCGGCCAAGATGGGTCCGACTAATGCAGATCACGCACACATAGCCTCCCTTCCTCCAAAGAGCGAGTAAGTTTTTTTGCGCGAACAACTACCAGATTTTCCATGGGATGCCTTAGCGCCCTTTGGTGAGATTGCACGCTCATATAAAGATGGAATCATCGATTTATCGGAAGGCACACCAGTTGATCCAACGCCTGAGTTCATCCAAAAGGCTTTTCGCGATGCATCCAACTCTCCAGGTTATCCAGTCACGGCCGGAACTCCAGAGCTACGTGCGGCGATTAGAAAATGGGCTATAGATAGATTAGGTGCAAGCGGTGAATTCGATGTACTGCCAGTAATTGGCTCGAAAGAGCTGGTGGCATGGCTACCGACAATTCTTGAGTCGCAAACGGTATTGATTCCAGAGATTGCATATCCGACGTATCACGTGGGTGCATTAATAGCTAAGGCCCAATCGATTCCAGTTGATATCGATGCGGGGCAGTGGCCGGCCGCAGATTTGGCCTGGATTAACTCACCATCTAATCCTACGGGTCGTGTACAAAGCGTTCATGAAGTTCAGGAGGCGATTACATGGGCTCGTAGCAATAATGCGATTTTAGTTTCAGATGAGTGTTATGTCGAGTTCGATCACACTGCAACTTCATTTTCGGTTCTATCCCAAACGGGTGGAGATAACAGAAATATTTTGGCGGTGCACTCTTTATCAAAGCGCTCATCGATGGCTGGATACCGTGCAGCTTTTATGATTGGTGACTCATCCCTCATCACTCGAATCCGCGAACTGCGCAAACATGGTGGAATGATGGTGCCACTGCCTGTACAAAAAGCGATGACCGTTGCACTTGGGGATGACGTTCATGTCGCACAGCAGCGTGCACGCTACAACGCTAGACGCGATGCCATGCGCCCTGCACTAGAGGCCCTTGGCTTTCGCATTGAGTTCAGCGATTCTGGTTTATACATTTGGTGTACGCGCGATGAGGATGCGTGGACAAGTATTGAGTGGCTAGCACAACGCGGAATCCTAGCCACACCAGGTAGCATTTATGGAGCTGCCGGAGCGCGATTTATCCGCATCGCCATGACATCAACTGATGCTCAGATTAGCGATGCAGTTTCACGTTTAAAGGCGTAAACAATGGCGGTGGGAGTTCTTTTAGTCGGTGGATTTGGCACACGTTTGATGCCGCTAACAAAACACACACCTAAGCCAATGCTCACTGTGGCTGGATTACCGGTGACAGAGCATCAATTAGCAATGGCCCGTAAGGCTGGGATTACAACCGTTGTGCTTGCAACTTCCTATTTATCTGAGCTGTTTATTCCATATTTTGGTGATGGCGCTCGGTGGGGGATGAAGTTGTTATATGCCGTTGAAAAAGAGCCTCTCGGTACTGGTGGTGCAATTGCACATGCTGCGCAGTTACTTGATACAGATGAATCAATTGTAGTTTTCAACGGTGATGTTTTAAGCTCCCATAATCTTACCGAACAAATTCGCCAACACGAAGCTAATAGCGCCGACGTGACGCTACACCTAACTGTCGTCGAGGATGCTCGATCTTATGGTTGCGTTCCAACTGACCCAGATGGTCGCGTTACTGCGTTTCTAGAAAAAATGGAAAAGCCAATTGCTAATACGATTAATGCTGGCTGCTATGTATTTAATCCAACCGTTGTTAAATCAATTCCGCGCGATAGAGTAATTAGCGTAGAGCGTGAAACTTTCCCTGGTCTTATTAGTAATCATGGAAAAGTATGGGGCTTCATCGATAAGTCGTATTGGCTAGATATTGGAACACCGAGAGCCTTATTACAAGGCTCTCGTGATTTAGTAACCGGTCGTGCCGATGCATCGGCGCTACATATGGCCGATGTTGCACTCCATAATGAGCACTCTTTAATAATGAGCTCGGCTACTGTCGATGCCACTGCCATTATTGATAAGGGATCGTGCATAGGAGCCGGTGCAAGCATTGGCGGCGGCGCCCATATCTCTGGATCAATAATTGATAGTGGGGCCGTTGTTGGTTCAGGCGCAGTTATTATCGATTCATTTATAGCATCGGCCTCTCATGTGGGTGAAAATGCCCATATATCGGCCGCATTTGTCACAAGGGATGAGATTCTCTCTATCCCAGCGTAAATTTCAGGTAATTACTCCCTAAAGATCGCTCATTCCACTTGACATCTTCGAGTTACACGCGTGTAATTCACTCTTAAGGAAGTCTTTTCCAAGAGGGATCAGACCCAGAGTTATGAAGGAGAATCGGTATGCCGATCCGACCTGAAGCCACAAACTCCTCGATCCCCACATCAGGCCCACAAATAACCCTTGCTAACGGAGAGAATCTTGAACTCTCCTGGCAAGAGCGTGCACTCTGTGCTCAAACCGATCCAGAGGCTTTTTTTCCTGAAAAGGGTGGCTCAACTCGTGAAGCAAAGCGCGTATGCCTCTCTTGCGATGTTCGCTCTGAATGCTTGGAGTATGCACTTGCGCATGACGAGCGTTTTGGAATCTGGGGCGGACTATCCGAGCGCGAACGCCGTCGCCTAAAGCGTCGCACTGCGTAAGCTCGCAGCCTTTCTAAGGTTAGAACAATGGCTGCACAAGCGGCAGTAGATAGGCATCGCGTCAGTGCGATCATCGTTACACATGATGGACAAACCTGGCTACCTGAAACCGTTGCCGCTCTTATATCGCAGTCCCGTCCGATTGATTATGTTATTGCAGTAGATACTGACTCAAAAGATTCATCACTGCAGTTATTAAAATCTGCGCGAATTCCAATTATCAGTGCAGCACGCAGTTGTGGTTTCGGTGAAGCAGTTGCAATGGGCGTTCAATCTTTAGCAGATACTCGGGGAAATACCATTGAGTGGATCTGGTTGATTCATGACGACTGTGCACCAGCACCCACTGCACTTGAGTTCTTATTAAGTGCAATCGATGATCGTCCGCAAGTTGCAATGGTTGGTCCAAAACTTCTGGGTTGGCATGATCGCACACACTTACTTGAAGTGGGAATAAGTATCGCTGGCAACGGCGCTCGATGGACTGGACTAGAGCCGCTTGAATACGATCAAGGCCAACATGATGGAGTCCACGACGTGCTCTCGGTGAGCACGGCTGGTGCATTGATTCGGCGAGATATTTTTGAGGAGCTCGGGGGCTTTGATAAAAATTTAGCGCTCTTCCGCGACGATGTAGATTTTGGTTGGCGGGCGCGCGTTGCCGGCCACTCAGTAATCGCAGCAACCTCTGCCATTGTTTTTCATGCTCAAGCATCGGCAACGGAACGGCGCACAGTTGATGTTGAGGGTGCTTTTTTACAACGACCACTATTGCTTGATCGGCGCAATGCGGCATACGTTCTTCTGGCAAACTCGTCTTGGTGGATGATTCCATGGCTCTCGCTTCAACTTCTTAGCTCGGCGATAGTGCGCGCAATCGGCTACTTGTTAGCAAAACTTCCTGGGTATGCAAGTGATGAGTTTTTGGCAGTTCTCACTCTGCTCATTAAACCAGGCCCAATTTTCAAGGCACGCAAAGAGCGAAAAGCGCATCGATTCGTTTCATCACGAATAGTCGCGGAATATATTCCTCCACGATGGTCTCAGTTGCGGCTATCAACATCTCGTCTTAGTGAATCCTTGCGTTCGCGATTGCTCCCAGATAGCGATGGGCCAACACAATCAGTTCTTGAATCAGTTGAAGATGAAGATTTACTAGTACCTACAAAGGGTGTGCGATGGTTTAATGTATTTCGCAAGCCAGAGGTTCTAGGATTTATATTTTTAGCAGTGATTACACTCATTGCATCACGAATGCGCCTTGGATCATTGATTGGCGGGGCATTACCCGCATCTCCCAGTGGTGCTCGCGACTTATGGCGTAGTTATTTTGAGTCATGGCACCAAGTTGGAATGGGCAGCTCATACGCCACACCACCTTGGATCGCACTCCTTGCCACAGGAGCCGGCCTTCTCTTTGGCAAGGCACCGTTGCTTCTCACTCTCTTCTTCTTGAGCGCTCCACTTATGATGATGTGGTCAATACTGACTCTCTTTAGAAAGCTCACACAAAACGCTTGGATTAGCATGCCTGCGAGCTTTATTTATGCGATTTCACCGGTTGCAATCGCGGCCATTAACTCTGGCCGCTTAGCTACCGTTGTTACTCTTATAGTTGCACCACAGATTCCGATGCTCCTCACACACTGGAAGAAAATCGACCTACATACCTGGCGTCAGATTTTTACGCTCACTTTAATCTTTGCACTGCTGTACGCATTCACCCTCGTTGCCTTTCTCATCCTCTGTGGAGTAGTTGGCTTTGCACTCTTTGGCGATTACCAAGAGTTCTCACGTGGCAGGGACAAGCCATTGTTCTTGGAACGGCTCTATAAGCGTGGAGTACTTCTCTTAGCACCCTTCATCCTTACCGCCCCTTACTCATTTGAAGCCCTCATTACACCCTCGCGATTCTTGAGTGAGCCTGGTCTCTCTCTGCCGGGCGGTGGGGCGAATCTGGTTATTCTCGGAAATCCCGGTGGAGTTGGTTCACTTCCATGGTGGTTAATTAGTCCGATGCTCCTCATTTTAATAATCGCACTTTTTTCTTCCAGCAGCTCCAAAGTTATTGCGCGCTATGGCACTGGCTTCTTATCTGCAGCTGTTGTCTTCTCTTCGATTTCAATTTCAACGCATGGGGATTCAGCTCGCGTTCGAGTGTGGACGGGTACGTTTTTAGTAGGAGCAACACTGGCCTCAAGTGCGGCAGGAGTAGTAATTCTAGATCGCTTAAGGGCTGTATTAGTTTCAAGCAATGTGCACTTTCGACATATTTTAGCAGCGCTCTTACTTATCATTACTGCGCTGTATTCGATACTGACATTGGGATGGTCGGTTAGTGCTGGTGCAACATCTCCGGTACAAAGCAGCAGATCTACTGTGATGCCTGCATTTTTGAGCATTGAGAAAGATACAAAGACACTGGTACTTCGCGAAGTCGGCAGCGTTGGTGCTAAGAGTATTCAATATTATATTTCGCGCGGTAAAGATATTACATTAGGTGAGCCGGACGTTGCACCACCACAAACTGCTCAGATAGCAGTTGCAGCTCAAGCACTTATCGACGGCTCTGGAATATCGAGCAGCAAGGTATTTGCAGATTTTGGAATCAAATATGTATTTGTTAAATCACCCTTTGATCGAAATATAATCCGTACGATCGATGGCCTTGGAGGATTTACTCGCACATCGGCGACATCGGCCGGTGTCGTATGGCGTGTTGCAGGAGTTACTGGGCGATTAATACTTGTCGGCGATGATGGCGTACGAGAACTTCTTAAGACTGGAGAAGTTGGTGCGCGTACAACCGTTGACCACCCAGGCAAGATTTTACTTACCGAGAGTTTTGATCGCTCGTGGCAGGTATTCCAAAATGGTTATCTACTCGATCGCCTCAAGAGTGAGGAAGGGCTGCCACTTTTTACCGCAACTGAATCTGGAGAGATCTCGCTGATTCATGATGGAACTATTCGCCGAGCCTGGCTCTCTTTTGAAATCATCGCGTGGATCTTTGTACTTGTACTCGCTGCACCTGCTGGACGTCGCAAACGCGAAATCTCCGAGAAGGAGCTTGCATGAAGCGCGCACTATCGACTCTTATCGCCCTTGCACTCTCATTTATGCTGGCAACTCTCTTAACTGTGACGACTGATAATTCGGTTTATTCAGAGTCTTATCCAGCAGTTGTATGTCCACCAACATTGAGCGGTCTGTCCTCTCAGATCTCAGTCTCATCGCGCAAGACAGAGTTTCAACGCCTTGAAAATCGAAGTACAAAAACTATTCCATTTAACGTCCTTCGTTATCCAGTAGCTAAAAACCCACTTGTAATATCGGCAACCGGCGTAACACCTGTTGTGTGGCAGAGTCGAGCAGGCAGTTGGGCCGGAGGCGCTATCTGTTCAGGTCCAATGGCATCACAATGGTTTGTCGGTGGAAGTTCTGATGTAACAACTCGCGGAAAGTTAATTATCATCAATAGTGGATTAAGCGAGGCTATTGTCGATGTGCAGGCTTACTCTGAAAATGGAAAACAGCCGCTGATTTCCATTAACCTCAAAGCCAAGAGTTATGAAACACTGAGGTTAGATTCCTTAGCCACAGGAGATAAAGCCTTAACAGTTCACGTGCTTCCGCGCTCAGGTCGCATTAATGCTTTTATGATCGATGAGCTTGGTGCCGGGCTTAAAGCATTGGGCGGCGACTTTGTTAATCCAATAGCTTCGGCCGGCACAACTCTGGTAATTGCAGCTATCCCACATCAACTTGCTAAGAAAAATCAAAAAGAGGCCGGCACACACACGCTTCGAATCTTGACACCATCAGATGTCGATGCGCACTTCACTCTCGAACTCATATCGGCCGATGGAGTTTTCGTGCCTGTCGGCTTTAACTCACAGACTACGCCAGCGGGCATTGTGACTGAGCTATCGCTCTCGCCCAAAATTTCTTCCAGCGCTTTTGCCGTACGGATAAAATCCGATGAGCCGATAGTCGCTGCGATCTCATCACAAGTAACGGTTAAGGGGCGAAAAGACTTTGTTTGGAGCGTTCCAACACCGGCTCTTGTCCCGATGACTATGGCGGTTACAGGCCTTTCACCACTGATCGCCTTTGCTGCAGATTCAATTGCAGTCAAGGTCGAGGTGGTCTACATCAACGGTAAGAAATCGCTAGCCACGATCAAGGGCAGCGATTTCGCGATATGGCGCCTACCAAATGCCGCACGCTCTATATCAATTATTAAAACTAGTACCAATACATTTGCCGGCGCACTGATTGCATCCGAGAACGGTTACGGGTATCTACCTATCACTCCAGGAAGCCTTTTGACGCGGGTAGAAATTCCGCTCTCAAACATTAGAGTTTTAAATCCATGACAATCCCAAGAAAAGGCTAACTGCCCACTAATCTTGCAGGTATGAGTTCACAGGCAAAGTTAGGGCGCGGCTGTTCTCGCGTGGGCTGCCGCTCTATTGCGACGATGACCCTTACCTATGTCTATGCCGAATCAATGGCCGTTGTTGGGCCACTTGCAACTTTTAGCGAACCGCATGCCTATGACTTATGTGTGATGCATGGCGAACGATTAAAAGTGCCCCATGGGTGGAGTGTTATTAAACAGGAGCTATCTGGCGCCGAACAAGGACCCTCTGATGATGATCTTATGGCTATAGCCGATGCGGTGCGAGAAGTTGCGATGCCACCGAGTACAACAGATTCTCAAGAAAATATGAATAACGATAGTTCGCATACTCAGATCGGTCGTAGAGGTCATCTTCGAGCAGTTCCGTCGTAGCAGCTTTACATGAACCAGACCCCGGATATTTTTAAGGCCTACGATATTCGTGGACTCGTTGACTCTGAGATAACACCTGATTTTACATTTGCAACGGGCTTAGCTTTTGCGCGCTTCTTACAACAAGAGCGCCAACCTGCAACCGTTGTAGTAGCTCAAGATATGCGACCATCATCGCCGGCATTAGCCGATGCCTTCTCTGCCGGTGTTACATCTACCGGCCTTGATGTAATTCGCATCGGATTAGCATCAACAGATATGTTGTACTTTGCCTCTGGAAAACTTGGACTACCAGGTGCGATGTTTACTGCAAGCCATAACCCTGCCGCCTATAACGGCATAAAACTATGTCTGAGTAGCGCTCGCCCAATAGGCAGAGAGTCTGGACTTCAAGTAATTGAAAGATTTGTTCGCGAAGGCTCGCCCCTTGAAATTCGTTCAGTAGGTGTTGAAACAAAGCAAGATATGCTCGAAAAGTATGTAGATCACTTATTGAGCCTAGTTAATCTCGATTCAATTCGCCCACTGACTCTTGTAATCGATGCGGGAAATGGAATGGCTGGGCATACCGCTCCTGCAATTTTCGCTCGACTCAACTGCAGCGTAATTCCTTTGTATTACGAGCTCGATGGCAGTTTTCCTAATCACGAGGCCAATCCCATAGATCCAGATAATCTGCGCGATTTACAACGCGCGGTAATGAAACATAAAGCAGATTTGGGCCTGGCATTTGATGGTGATGCAGATAGATGTTTCCTTGTTGATGAAAATGGTCTAGCCATCAATCCATCTGATCTCACATCTTTGATAGCTCACCGCGAATTAGAAAAACACCCTGGATCAACAATTATCTATAACTTAATCTCATCACGCGCAGTCCTCGAAGTTATTCAGGAAAATGGTGGAACTGGATTGCGCAGCCGTGTCGGACACTCCTACATTAAAGCGATGATGGCTGAGAGTGAGGCTATCTTTGGCGGTGAGCACTCAGGCCACTTTTACTTTAAAGAGTTTTGGCGCGCTGACTCTGGAGCATTGGCCGCTCTTCATGCAATCGCCGCCCTTGGTGAATCAAAGAAATCGATGTCGCAGATATTGGCGCCTTATCAGCGCTATGTATGTAGTGGCGAAATAAACTTAACGGTAATAGATGCACAGGCAGCGATGGCCCATATTGAGAAAACCTTTTCGGCGCGCAAGGCAGTTGAGGTCGACCACCTTGATGGACTTAGTGTTATTGGCGACACATGGTGGTTCAATCTGCGGCCCTCTAACACCGAACCCCTATTGCGCCTTAACGTTGAAGCAAAGACGGCTGTGGCTATGAAAAAGCTACGTGATGAGCTTCTCTCATTACTCGCTTTAGCCTAAGAGTAGTAACCTAAGCACCTATAGATTCGACCGCATAAGGAGCTTTTCGTGAACTCACCAGTTACTTCAACTCTTCCACGCCATGACATCGCTGATGCCTCCCTTGCATCTCAAGGTCGAAAGCGCATTGAGTGGGCAGAGCGCAACATGCCAGTTCTTGCTCAGATCCGTGAGCGTTTTGAAAAGTCACAGCCATTTGTCGGCGTTCGAATCGCTGCATGTATGCACGTCACAACCGAGACAGCAAACCTTATGCGCGTTCTAAAAGCGGGAGGTGCTGAGATCGCACTATGTGCCTCAAATCCACTCTCAACTCAGGATGACACTGCTGCGGCTCTAGTCCACGAATATGGAATCTCTGTATTTGCACGTAACGCCGTTGATCGTGATGGCTACTACGCGCACATCAATGCAGCCCTTGATATCGCACCGCACCAAGTATTCGACGATGGCTGTGACCTCGTTAACACGCTTCATACAACACGCAAAGAGTTAATTGCAAATATCGCCGGCGGCTGTGAGGAGACGACCACAGGTGTTATTCGCCTTAATCAGATGGCTAAAGATGGCGCACTACAGTTCCCAATGATTGCAGTTAATGACACAGATACAAAGCATATGTTTGATAATCGCTACGGTACTGGTCAATCAACACTCGATGCCGTCTTTCGTTCAACTAACTTTTTACTTGCAGGACGCATCTTAGTTGTCGCTGGCTTTGGATATTGCGGCAAGGGTGTTGCAGAGCGCGCTAAGGGAATGGGCGCCGATGTCATCATCACTGAGATTGATCCGACTAAAGCACTCGATGCAATGATGCAAGGCTTCCGTGTTATGCCAATGATGGATGCAGCAAAGGTAGGAGATGTCTTTATTACCGTTACCGGTAATCGTGATGTGCTTCGCGAAGAGCATTTCCAGGTGATGAAGGATGGCGCAATCATGGCTAACTCTGGTCACTTTGACATTGAAATTGATGTTGCATGGCTTGAGCAGAACTCAAAGGTTAAGAACGCAAAGATGCGCCATCAAACAGATGAGTATGTGTTGGCCGATGGCCGACGCTTGTTACTTCTAGCAGAGGGCCGCTTAGTGAATTTGGGTGCTGCCGAAGGCCACCCAGCATCTGTTATGGATATGTCTTTCTCAGATCAGGCACTAACAGCTGAGTACTTAGTTAAAGAAGCCAAGAACTTAAAGCCTGGTGTACAT
Organism: Actinomycetota bacterium; assembly: GCA_009702835.1. Classification (GTDB taxonomy): domain Bacteria; phylum Actinomycetota; class Actinomycetes; order Nanopelagicales; family Nanopelagicaceae; genus Planktophila. The sequence continues at coordinate 35,948 of WLHF01000001.1, read as the reverse complement.
GATGTTCCAACATATATCGATAAGGAAGTTGCAAGCCTGAAGCTGATCAGTATGGGTGGACATATCGATGTTCTCACACCTGCTCAAGATATGTACTTGAACTCTTGGGAGCACGGTAGCTAATGACCTTGGTTATGGTTGTCGATGACGATCAAGACCTCTCAGAAATGCTCGGTATTGTTTTAACTGGAGCAGGAATCGATGTTGACCTTGTAAGTCGCGGAGATGAAGCGCTCGAAGTTTTTCGCAATAATCCACCGGATTTAGTTCTACTCGATGTCATGTTGCCAGGACTTGATGGGATCGAAGTCTGTCGATTAATCCGAGCCGAATCCATGGTGCCAATAATTATGCTCAGTGCCAAAGGCGACTCGCACGATGTAGTACAAGGCCTTGAAGCCGGAGCCGATGATTACATGGTTAAACCCTTTAAACATCCATCCGAACTCGTTGCACGAATTCGCACTCGCCTGCGACGTACAAACACCGATGTCTTAGGTCTGCTCACTATTAGAGATTTGGCTATTGATGTCACGGCCCATCAAGTTCAACGTGCGGGAAAACAAATCGCCCTTACACGTCTTGAGTTTGATTTATTGGTAGCCCTTGCAAAAGAGCCTGGGCGGGTTTTCACTCGGGATGCATTGCTCAGCGAAGTATGGGGATATCGCCACTCAACCGATACACGCTTAGTCAATGTCCACGTGCAGAGGTTGCGTGCCAAAATCGAGCACGATCCAGAGCGACCAGAGATTGTCGTAACTGTGCGCGGTGTTGGATATAAAGCTGGAGTGATGGGCAGTTCGTAACTCATGAACCGCATGGTCTCTGCATTTCGCAAATCACTAGCACCCAAAGTAATTATTTCAACGCTAGTACTGTGCTTGGGCGTTATTTATGTCGCTGGATCAGCGCTTAATTCACAGTTATCTGCAGGTATTAAAAAGGTAAATCTTCAATCATCCATCGTCGAGGCGAACTCGACAATCTTTAGCGCTCAGTACCGACTTATTTTAGCACGTGGTGAAAAAAATCTCGCAGTAAGGAAAGTAATTAATGACGTAATTGCCTCTGCAACATCGTTGACTACAAATGAAAGTGCACGAGAAGTTGTATTCTTAAAAAGTCCGGAAAACTCTAGAGATTTTAATTATGAAATCACATCTAATTTAGTGGACCCCAAATCTATTCCAGAGTCTTTAAGCAAGAAGACCCGCAAAAGTGATGATTATGCATTTAGCTACATCTCGATACATTATGTTAATGGCGCCCGTATAGCAGGGTTGGCGGTAGGCCAAAAAGTAACGATCCCGAACGCTGGACAGTATGAGATGTATATTCTTTACTCACTTGTTAACCAAAATACAACACTTAAACTCATTGCAAATTATCTTTTACTAACAGGTTTTTTCTTAATCATTCTGATTGGGCTAATTACCTGGCTTGTTATCAGGCAAGTTGTCCGCCCTGTTCGCCAAGCAGCATTAATTGCAACTCAGTTCACTGCTGGCAATTTTTCTGAACGTATGAAGGTGCGCTCAGAGGATGAGATATCTACCCTAGGTAATGCATTCAACGAAATGGCTGAGTCTCTCGAAAAACAGATTGCCAGACTTGAAAACCTCTCTCGCGTTCAGCAGAGATTTGTATCCGATGTCTCGCATGAACTGCGCACTCCTCTCACAACTCTGCGTATGGCATCTGAGATCATTAACTCAGCACGTGAAGGTTTTGATCCCATTCTTGCGCGAAGCTCTGAGCTTATGGTCGCTCAGCTCGATCGATTTGAACGACTACTCGAAGATTTGCTTGAAATTAGCCGCTTCGATGCCGAGGTTGCGGTACTTGAAGCCGTTGACTTCGATCTTGTCGGACTAGCCAATCGCTGCGCCGACGATTTGGCTCTCGTAGCCAAAGAGCGTTCCACGGAGCTGCGGATATATGCACGTGAAGAAAGCGTCATTATCAGGGCCGATATACGACGAGTTGAGCGTATTCTGCGTAACTTATTTTCCAACGCAATCGATCACGCCGAGGAAAAACCAATCGCAGTTTCGATTGTTGCAAGCGAGCACGATGTAGCGATAGGCGTCCGTGACTTTGGGATTGGACTCGATGAATCAACATTAATAAGAGTCTTTGACCGATTCTGGCGCGCAGATCCTTCGCGCGCACGTACGCGTGGAGGTACGGGCCTAGGGCTCTCTATCGCACTCGAGGATGCACGTTTGCATAACGGCGAGCTCGAAGCTTGGGGCAGACCCGGAAAAGGTGCACACTTTGTACTGACGCTTCCGCGACAGGCCAGGGCACAAGTCACAACCCGTTTGATAAAACTACAGCCCGATGATTTTTACGAATAGTTTCCACAAGTAAATTTGAGCCTTATTTCTGGCTTATAACCTCGCGTAATGCCCACGATTGAAGCGCTAAGTCAACTTCTCTTTCCTATTCGATGCTTTGGATGCAATAAAATTGGATTATCAATCTGTTCTTCTTGTCGGCGCGAATGGCATCCTCATTATTACTCGACACATATTTCGCAGTTACGAGTTCATTCAGCGGTACTGTATTCGGCAACGGCTAGCAAGATCGTTCTTGCTGCAAAAGAGAGTGGCTTAAAAGGCGCCGATGCACTCATCATTGATGCAATTGTTCATGTTTTATTGCAAGGAAATTTTGACAAACACAATATCCAATTAGTCCCTATTCCATCGTCAGCCTCTGCTCGTCGCAGACGCGGTCGGAGTTTTATTGTCGATATCGCTGGCAGTATTTCGCTGCGCACGGGCTACCCAGTATCTGATTCTCTCGAGCTCGTACGAAAAGTTCGTGACCAGAGCGGCTTACATGCCTGCGCACGGGCTCGCAATATGCAGGGCGCATTTGCTCTTAAGAGAGGTGCGTATCCACGTGGGGATCTCATACTCATCGATGACGTTGTCACGACGGGTGCCACCTTGTGCGAGGCGGCTAGAGCCCTTATGAACCAGGGTTTTCGCCCTATCGCCTCGGTTACCGCTTGCGTGGCCCAACCTCTACGATAGGAGGGTTGATTCAGCAATGATGTGCGAGAGGTTCTAGCGATGCCAGCGTTTTTTGACAGGATTTTGCGTGCAGGTGAAGGACGCCTATTACGCGAACTCGGCAAGGTCGTTGCCGTTGTCAATGGACATGAGGCCCGCATCAGCGCACTCTCTGATGCCGATCTACGTGCACAGACAGCGCTCTTTCAGAAGCGATTTTCAGAGGGTGCAAGCCTAGATGAGCTGATGCCCGAGGCATTTGCCGTTGTCCGTGAAGCGGCCAAGCGAACCTTGGGCCAGCGCCACTATGACGTTCAATTAATGGGTGGCGCCGCCCTTCACCGTGGCAATATCGCTGAAATGCGTACCGGAGAAGGTAAGACGCTGGTTGCAACTCTACCTTCCTATCTCAACGCTTTAGCAGGACGCGGCGTGCACGTTGTTACAACTAATGATTATTTAGCAGAGCGCGATAGCGAATGGATGGGAAGAATCCATCGCTTCTTAGGTTTAAAAGTTGGCGTAATTCTTGCCAACATGACACCTGCGCAAAGACGAGAGGCTTATTTAGCCGATATTACATATGGCACTAATAATGAGTTTGGTTTTGATTATCTACGCGACAACATGGCCTGGTCACTCGAAGAGTGTGTTCAGCGCGATCACTTCTTTGCAGTAGTCGATGAGGTCGACTCAATTTTAATCGACGAAGCCCGTACTCCTTTAATTATCAGTGGACCTGCTGATAAGGCCACTAAGTGGTACGTCGAATTCGCAAATCACGTTGGAAAGTTGCAGCGTGATGTGCACTACGAAGTCGATGAAAAGAAAAAGACCGTAGGAATTTTAGAAGAAGGTGTTACTAAAGTCGAAGAGTTGTTACAGATCGGCAACCTCTATGAGGCGGCAAATACACCGATGATCGGCTATCTCAACAATGCAGTGCGCGCTAAAGAGCTCTTTAAGCGCGGTAAGGATTATGTGGTTATGAATGGTGAACTTTTAATCGTTGATGAGCATACGGGCCGAATGTTAGCCGGCCGGCGCTATAGCGAAGGTCTACATCAGGCCCTTGAAGCTAAAGAGCGCATCGAGATTAAAGATGAGAACCAGACGCTGGCAACCATTACTTTGCAGAACTATTTCCGTCTCTACGGCAAGTTATCAGGTATGACTGGTACTGCTATGACTGAGGCTTCAGAGTTTTATCAGATCTATAAACTCGGTGTTGTTCCGATTCCTACTAACCGTGAAATGGTCCGTATCGATCAAGCCGACCTAGTTTATAAATCAGAGGCGGGAAAATTTGTAGCAGTTACTGCAGATATCGCCGAAAAGCATCGCAAAGGACAACCTGTATTAGTGGGCACAGTCAGTGTTGAAAAATCTGAAGAACTCTCAGCATTTTTACGCAAATCAGGTGTGCCTCACGAAGTTCTCAACGCCAAGCACCACGAACGCGAAGCTGCAATCATCGCGCGAGCTGGAGTATTGGGTGCAGTCACAGTTGCAACAAATATGGCAGGTCGCGGTACTGACATCATGCTCGGCGGAAACCCAGAGTTCATGGCCGACTTCGAACTTCAACGCCTTGGAATTTCACCTGTCGATAACCCCGAAGCATATGAAGCGGCCTGGCCAGATGAGATTGCACGACAGAAGGCGGCCGTTGCTAAGGGACATGAAGAGGTTATTGCACTCGGAGGTCTCTACGTATTAGGTACCGAGCGCCACGAGTCCCGACGCATCGACAACCAGCTGCGTGGTCGTTCAGGCCGACAGGGCGATCCTGGTGAGTCGCGCTTTTATCTCTCGCTGCAGGACGAACTCATGCGCCGATTTAACTCAGGAATGGTCGAGCGCTTCTTAACAGCTGCTGGTATTCCAGAGGATGCACCAATTGAATCCAAGATGGTGAGCAATGCAATTCGCTCTGCACAGACGCAGGTTGAGGCGCAGAACTTTGAGATGCGTAAAAATGTTTTAAAGTATGACGATGTCATGAACCGTCAGCGCCAAGTTATCTATGGTGAGCGTCGCATGGTGCTTGAGGGCGAAGATATTAAGGATCAAGTCGCTGAGTTTGTTCGTGAAACTTTAACTGCCTATGTCAATATCGCAACGTCGCAGGGATATGCCGAAGATTGGGATTTAGATACTCTCTGGAACGCTGTGAAGAGCATCTATCCAATCTCATTTAGTGTCGAGGATCTCATAACATCAGCTAGCTCACGCAGCGCCCTGGATGCAGATTTCATTACCGCCAGAATTATCGAAGACTGTGAAAAAGCCTATGCCGCACGCGAAGAGAGTTTAGGCACCGAAGTCATGCGCGAGCTCGAGCGCAAGGTCTTGCTGTCGGTTCTAGATCGAAAATGGCGTGAGCACTTATATGAGATGGATTATCTACAAGAGGGTATTGGTCTGCGTGCAATGGCACAGCGCGATCCGCTCGTTGAATATCAGCGTGAGGGCTACGAGCTCTTCTCAGCGATGATGGATGCTATTAAGGAAGAGATTGCAGGCTTCTTATTTAATATCGAGATAACTGTTGAGAGTTCAAACAACGAAGTATCAGGAGCTGGGCTTGAGGCAAAGCCAGTTCCAACAACTGGCTTGCAGTACACGGCATCTGACGAGTCGGGTGTTAAGAGAACTGGTGAAGTCTCGCGCAACGCGCCATGTCCATGTGGCTCCGGTAAAAAATATAAGCGTTGTCATGGGGCGGCTTAAAGCAGCGTTAAGGCAGTACACAGCCAGCGATTATCCACGCCCTCGAATCTAAAGGTCAGGGCGCGTAAGCGGTCTCCATATCGAACCGTGACAGTTGTCTCGCAGATTCCATCGAGGGGCTCGCTCAGATGAAGTTTTCTAATCTTGCCAACCTCTTTTTCGCTGCCAGATTTCTTAATTAGCTCGCTGAAGATGCGATGATGAAACTGCTTTATTAACTGTGTTGGTTGACGACGCCCGGCAAAGACCTCTAAAACATTTTGTGCAAAGTGTGTACTCCACTCATGTAGCTCTGGTAAATCTTCGGCCGATGTTGGCTCGGGTGCAAATTCAGGATCGAACTCATCATCAAAGACACTAGGAACTAGATACAGTCTGCTCTTTTTCAGAAGTTGTAGCTCGGGCTTTGGACGAAAGATTTCAAGGACTGGATGGAGCCAGTCCTCATTCTCATCACTTGAAATTGCGGTGAGAGCGATTTGATTAAATGTAGGAAGCTCGTTGTAGATCGAATTAGTAGTCATGTGGATAGATTGGCTGCTTGTAGATTGACTCTCCTCAACCAAATCGGTGATATTTCCTCATCCATTTGGCTGATTGTGGATAGAACCCAATCTCTTCGTCGATAGTGCCCTTGAGTTCGCGCTATGCCATATAACAAGCCTTCTTCACGCACCCGCACACCACTAGCAATCACATTAATCATCGCCTCGTTTCTATCTGCCTTTTTTCTGGCAACTTTCTCTCACCGAGGCAGTGATTTCTGGGTTGCTAGCGTTGAAATGTCACAGGGACATCAGATTGTTTCTGGTGATATTGCTCTACGACGATTTGATTTAGATTCAAGTGCCTCCCTGTACTTAGCCAAGAGTGATGATCCCCTTGGTTTAATTGTGATGAATGCATTAACTCCGGGGCAGATCATGACTAGCCAGAGTGTGAGCTCAAGTAGTGAGCTCTTAGCCGCAAGTGCTGTGCCCATAAGTATCCGCGCAGTTGATGTCGCTGCAGGTATTGCAGCTGGGGAGGGCGTTGATATCTACTGGGTGATTGATAGCCAAAATGGCGAGTTACCCGTTGCTCCCGTTTTAATCTTAGGGGGAGTGAGGTTGCTTAGCTTTGACCAAAAGAGTAAGAACTTCGGAACCGATGCGGCACTAACTCTGGCGGTTGAAGAGACACAGGTTCTGCGACTTCTATCTGCAACAACTCATGGACGTTTGGTGGTGGTTCGTTCACATGTCTGATGTAGAGCTTCCAACAGTAATTACAGCAATTACTAACGCCCAGATCGAGGGTTTTGTCGCGGGCACACTCTTTGCGCAGGGCTGGAGTGTCATCTATCGTGCAATCGATATTGAATCACTTGAAAGCTATATTAAGAGTAGCCCCGAGAGTGCACGTGGGGCAATCTTAATTTTTGCCCCAGACTTATCTGGAATCACTCGTGAGCGTTTACATTCAATCTCTGCCACAGTAAAACAACTCCTTGGCTTTTCAGATGATCCTACGCATGATGGTGTACTAGGTGAGCTGCATCGTGTGCCAACTACTGCAACCGATCTCATTAGCTTGGTCCGCGGCTTTGTGCGTGCGCCTATGTTGAGACAGAGCACACAACTCTCACGTCAAGGTCGCAGAGCTCATGTACTTGCAGTTGGATCTGCAGGTAGCAGTACCGGCTGCACAACTTTAGCCATCAACATCGCAATGGAGCTCAGTCTCTTTGAAAAGGCAACACTTTTAGTCGACGCGAATTTTCGCGCACCCTCTATTGCCGCATTACTAGCGGTACGAAATGTACATAGCGAAGCGGGTTGGCGCTCTATCGCACCTTCACTATCAATTGCTGAAATCTCACAAGAACAGGCGACGACAGTTGATGCATTCATGGAGCAGGCGACACAATCTTTTGACCACATCATTATAGATCTCGGCTCAATCTCAGGCTTATCTAATCGACTCACTGATAGGCGTTGGACATCGACGATGACAACATGGTCGTGCGATCAAGGAGATGAGTTGATGGTCGTTGCGCGCCCAGATGTTTTAGGTCAACACCGGTTAGAGCAGGTAAGTTCATTAATCGAAAAGACCTCGATTCGAAGTGCGTTGAGTTTTACTCTCAATATGCGCTCTCAAGGTCGCAAGGGATCAGATGAAGAAGCAAGGTTTCTTGCAATTACAACTCCCCTTCGCCCTCTTAATGTTCGAGTTATTGCACGTGATGCACGTGCGAGCACGGCTGCAGAGGCGCAAAAATCAACTCTCATCGAGGTCAATGAGCGCTCTAGCCTGCGCAAGTCAATAGCCACAATAGCTAGTGAGATAGTTCGTTAACTTCTAATACCATTGGCACATGCGTGCTTACCTTCCTATCAGCCATAGTGATCTCTCTGGATTCCTGGCGAGTCAGAGCTTTGATGCTGATCAGGTTTTTGCACCGACTCCAGCCTTTATCAGTGAGAACCTAGATTGTGATGAGGAAGAGATTGAGTATCTCTTATCGGTTCTAGCAGGTGAATCAGCCCTTGAACTCCGGGGCTCACAAGCTGGAGCTGGCTTAGTTTTAGCTATCGAACTAGAAAACTCTCAATGCGGGGAAAACTATGAGGCTTCACTCACATTGACGGCGCCAATCACCTGGGGCCAAGTTCAATGTGCGCTACTGGCCCACCACGGTGATGATGAGCTTATCTGGTTTGCAACGCAGGAGATTGAACAAGAGTTAGATAAATGGAGATAGCGATGCCAGAGTTTGAATCTTTGATCCATGGGCGCAGCTCTGTCTCTATCGATCAAGCTCACCGCCTGCGCGAATTAGTCGCCGATTGGCAGCTGCTCTCAGATCTCTCATTTGCCGATTTAATTCTCTGGGTTCCAATCAGGAAAGATATAAAACTCTGGCCCACGGGCCACGTTGCAGTTGCACATATTCGACCAACAACGGCGGCGACCGTCTTTACAGAAGATGTCATCGGCGAAGAAGTGATGTGGGGTAGTCGCAGCCATATCGATGAAGCACTTTCAAGTGGAGAGATTATTAGAAACTCTGAACCTGAAAAGTTCGGCGAGCTCATGATAAAAGAGGAGACGATTCCGGTCTTTTTTCAGGGACAGGTTATTGCCGTAATTTCTCGCCACAGAAACTCAGATTTGATGCGCTCACCTAGCTCACTAGAGCTTAACTATCGCGAAATTGCTCACGCTCTTTATCGCATGGTCTCAGAGGGCTCATTTCCATATCACGATACAGGCTCACTCTTCGAGCCGGTACCACGCGTTGGTGATGGATTAATTCGACTCGATGTCAATGGTGTTATCTCTTTTGCAAGCCCTAATGCCCGATCGGCCTTTAGTCGTATGGGCTGGAAGAGAGAGATCACAAATCAAAAGTTAGGAGAAGTCGCCGCAGCCGTTGTGAAGAACTCACCCGATGCCCATGAAGAGGGAATAAGTACACGTTTGAATGGAAGGATTTTGCGCAGGGTAGAGATTGATAATCAAGGTGCAACGATTGATTTGCTTGTTTTGCCACTACTGGCCGGTGATGATCGCATCGGTGCAATTGTTCTTTTGCAAAACGTAACAGAGCTACGTCGTCGTGACCGCGAACTCGTTACCAAAGACACAACGATTCGCGAGATTCATCACCGTGTCAAAAACAATCTACAGACAGTATCGGCACTATTGCGTTTACAGGCTAGGCGAATCGAAGATCCAGGTGCGGCTTCGGCTCTTAATGAAGCGGTGCGAAGAATCGCATCAATTGCCTTGGTGCATGAGACACTATCTAGCAGTAGTGATAATGACGTCGCCTTTGACACCGTCTTAACAACTTTGATTACACATGCATTAGAGCTCAGTCCGCGCATGGGCGAAATCACAATAATGCGTGAAGGCGAACTAGGTTTGTTAGAATCGCGCCTAGCAACACCTTTGTCTTTGGTCGTCACCGAGTTAATGCATAACGCCCTTGAACACGGGCTAGCAGAGCAAGGTTCAACGCTCTCCATCAAGCTCGCCCGCTATAGCAACGAGTGCGTTGTTACAATAATCGATGATGGAGTTGGCCTACCCGATGCCTTTGATGTATCAACCTCATCTAACTTAGGTTTACAGATTGTGCGCACGCTCACAGAAAATGAGTTAAAGGGCACATTGACTTTAACCTCTACAGATTTAGGAACTACGGCGGTTCTTCGTTTCCCGTTGTAGAGATTTAATGTTTAATTAAAAAGAGTTTTGCTGCTCCTGTAACCGTGCTCGGTTACGGGCGGCACGGCGCTTAAGAGCACGGCGCTCATCCTCTGATAATCCACCCCAGACTCCAGCATCTTGTCCGCTCTCAAGGGCCCATGCAAGGCATGGCTCTTTAACGATGCAGCGGTTACAGACTTTTTTAGCCTCTTCGATCTGGCTAATTGCGGGTCCGGTGTTTCCAACTGGGAAAAATAGCTCGGGATCTTCATCGCGGCAGGCCGATTGATGTCGCCAATCCATGTGCACGCCTCCTCTAGCCCCGTTGCGGCGGGGCCTGGATATCAACTTTCATTATGAATACGCATTCAAATGCCTGCGCAAGGTGGTCATTCTCTCTCTTTCTACTGGTATTAACAAGGATGTAGAGGAAAAGATTTCGTTTTTTATAGTGATTTATCTCGCGTGTGCCCCCGACAGGAATCGAACCTGTGCACCCGCCTTCGGAGGGCGGTGCTCTATCCCCTGAGCTACGGGGGCTCATAGGGTTTAACGAGCGCAAGGTTATCAGCGGGTGCGCATTAGCTGTGAAACTGAAAGAATCACGCCTATGAGTTCAATCGCCTACTTTGCAACAGGCTGCTTCTGGGGCGCCGAGCGCCGTTTTTGGCAGATGCCAGGTGTAGTTGAAACATCTGTGGGCTACATGGGTGGCAGTGCGCAGAATCCAACGTATGAAAGCGTCTGTTCCGGTGCTACGGGCCATGCTGAGATGGTCAAAGTTGAATTTGATGAGTCAAAGATTTCTTATCAATCTTTACTGGAAGAGTTTTGGACGATGCATGATCCAACGTCACTGAATCGTCAGGGCGGTGATATCGGAACTCAGTATCGCAGCTCTATTTATACAACGACTGCTGAGCAGTACGTTAACGCTGTTGCTTCGCGCGATGCTTATCAGGGCGTACTAACTGCCGAGGGTTTAGATCAGATTGCAACCGAGATTATTAGCGCAGATGGCGTTACGTACTACCTGGCAGAGGAGTACCACCAAAAATATTTAGTGAAAAATCCCAATGGTTATGACTGCCATTCCAGCACTGGCGTTGCATATCCAACGGCTGGTGTACCGGCATGAGTGAGAATAAATATCCAGTAAAAATAAATGAGAGCGAGCTAGCCAAATCCCTAGATTCGCTCTCTTACGATGTATTGCGAAACGCCGCCACCGAGCGCCCATTCACAGGTGAGTACACCGACACGGATAAAGTCGGAGTGTATAAATGTAAGGCATGTACTGCCGTGCTTTTTAAGAGTGAGACTAAGTTTCATTCAGGCTGCGGATGGCCATCTTTTTACGCCCCTACTGCCGATGATGCAGTCGAGTTAATTGAAGATCGCTCACTGTTTCCACGAGTGCGCACTGAAGTACGCTGCGCTGCATGTGGCTCGCACCTAGGTCACGTCTTCAAAGGCGAGGGCTATGACGTCCCAACCGATGAGCGCTGGTGCATTAACTCTGTCTCATTAATCCTTGAGGATATTTAGTAAGCCAACCCACGGCTTTCATGAACCCCTTGATAGCAGTACCACGCTACAACACTGCGATATGGATGTAATTTCTCACCTTTGCGATCTAACTCTTTAGGCAAAATCTCTTCTTTATTTTTATGCACAATATCCCAGCCCCGGCGAACAGCTAAATCACCGGTTGGCCAGATATCAAGGCGTCCTAACTGAAACATCATAAACATTTCAACGGTCCATCTTCCGATTCCCCAGAGTGAAGTTAACGCTTCAAAAATCTCTTGGTCATCATGAATCTCGTCAATACGATCAATGGGAATTGTTTTATCTATCACCGAACTAGCCAAACCTCTAATTGTGCGGACCTTTGCTCCAGAGACACCGATTTCACGCAAGGCAACGTCATCTAATCTGATTATTTTTTTGGCGCTAATGCTTCCAGTACAAAGTCCTACGAGTCGTCCATAAATTGTTTCAGCGGCCTTTGTTGCTAACTGTTGTGAAATAACAGAGCCAACTAAGGATTCAAAATGTGACTCCTTTGGTGCGCTTCGACCAATAGTGCATAAAGGACGACGTTGAATGAGAGGAGCAAATTTGCGATCCATCTCTCCAACCTCAGCGACGATACGTCGCATCTTTTGAGCAGAGTGGATTACCATTAGTTAGAGTGAAAAAGATGGATACTCATCAGTGACCATCAGAAATGCGTAGCCAATGACGCGGTTCCAGTAAGCAATCGTTCCAACTACGCCTTCTGCACATTTCTCTGGATAGTTGCCGGTAAAGAGGATGCTAAACCAGCCAGCAATCGTTAAGAGAGATAAATAAACTATGTAAAAAACGCCGACTACATACAAAGGAATCGCGAAAAACCATTTAATAAGTGGGAGCCAGCGGTTAAGTGCCTTTGCATCGACTTCTGGGAATGTAACGCTTACAACATCATTTTCTTCTATCGATGGATATTCATCGGTAAGCATTAAGAGATATGCATCGACGCGAGTTTGAAGCGAAAGGAGTGCTTCATTAAAAGCGAGTAGATACGTTGGGTAAATCTGGCGCACAACGATTGCAAGCGCCGTAGGCAAGATAAAGAAGCCAACGGATAAGTAGTTTGAGTTAGATGTACTCAGATCTGTTGGGGCAAAGGAGGCGACGAAGATCGCCATAGGCACGACCAAGATGATGCGAAATAAGGCGCTCATGCGGTTGCGCTCGGTCAGGGTTACATCTATCTGGGTCTCTATCTGCTGGCTCATGGAGCGAATTTACCGTGGAATGCTGCAAGGGATTGCCAATTACCATCGAACTTTCCTAGTTTTCCACCTCTATAGCCCGATCTCGTTTCACCTACATTAGTTCTGCAGGGTAGCCTTCTGCGATGACTGACAGCAATGTACAAGCGCCCTCGCTAGCCAAACTTCTTACACACCACTCAGAAAAGTGGCGTGGCTTTGATCGTGATGTTCTGCCACTTCCCGTTGCTGAGATGGATTTTCCAGTCGCCGATTCAATCCGCGCAGTGCTAGCCGAAATGGTGGCGCAATCTGATCTCGGTTACTTAGGATCAGTGCCCGAGCTTGCCGCTGGATTTGCTAAGTTTGCCGCAGAACGCTGGAACTGGAGCGTTGATACCTCGCAGGTAGGTGTTGCAGCCGATGTCGGTGTAGGAGTTGTAGAGGTTCTACGTGTTTTCACAAAACCTGGCGACACGATTTTGATTAATTCACCTGTTTATCAAAACTTTTATAACTGGATTGATGAAACACATCTTACAAAAGTTGATGTTCCTTTTACTCGCACAGGCCCACAGAGTGATAGCGATAATCCCTGGCAGTTAGATTTAGATGAGGTCGAAAAAGCCTATGCCGCTGGTTTAAAAGTTCACCTTATGTGCTCTCCGCATAATCCATTGGGCCGAGTCTTTTCAAAAGATGAGCTCACCCGTATCGCCGAGATGGCCAAGAAATACGGAGTATTAGTAATTAGCGATGAGATTCATGCCCCCCTGACATTTGCAGAAAAGCGCTTTATCCCATTCCTAACGATTAGTGAGAGCGCCCGCGAAGTTGGTATTACGATCACTGCAGCATCTAAGGGTTGGAATATTGCAGGATTAAAATGTGCAATTATTGTTTCGCAAAACGATGCAATAAATACAAAGTTAGATGAGATGCCTAGGGCTGTTCACTTCAGAGCATCGATTCTGGGTGCTTTCGCATCGGCAGCTGCATTTGCCGAAGGTGGTGTATGGCTTGATTCAGTCATTAAGCAGCTTGATCACAACCGCTTTCTCATCCGTGATTTACTTACAACTAAATTGCCAAGCGTTAAATACCATATTCCCCACAATAGTTATCTAGCCTGGCTCGATCTTGAAAGCCTTAATCTAGGTGAGAACCCAACACAAACTCTCTTAGAAAAGGGACGAGTGGCCTTTAATCCAGGGCACTCATATGGGGCGCAGTGTTCACAGTATGTGCGACTTAACTTTGCTACAAGTCCAGAGATTATTACTGAGGCAATTGATCGCATAGTTCGCACACTGTAATGAGCACTAATGACTGCGATGTCATCATCATTGGCGCTGGTCATAATGGTTTAGTTGCCGCGGCCTATCTAGCCCGTGCCGGCAAAAAAGTTCGTATTCTGGAGGCTAACCCGCAAATCGGGGGAGCCACAACAAGTGTTCGCGCCTTTGAGGGCTTTGATGCTCGGATTTCACGTTACTCCTACCTTGTCTCTCTATTACCCGATTCAATAGTTAAGGATTTAGGACTGAGCTTTGAATGTATCTCTCGAACTATTTCAAGTTACACACCGTATGAGCGCGAGGGTAAGAGTGAGGGGCTATTAGTTTCTCGAGTGTGGGATGCAACAACTCAAGAGTCATTTAATCGCCTTGATTCAACTGGCCATGAAAGCCAGGCCTGGCAGAGATTTTATGGAGAGATAGCTGAATTCGCCCAGCGCATTGCACCCACGCTACTTAAGCCTCTGATGACACGCAGTGAGTTGCGAGATTTAATCGCATTGCCAGATGTCTGGGATTACATGATAGAAAAACCAATTGGTGAAATAATCACAGAGCGCTTTACTGGTGATTTAGTACGGGGCGTTGTATTAACCGACGCACTTATCGGAACTTTTGCTTCAGCTTTTGAGTTGCAATCAAATATCTGTTTTCTCTATCACCTTATGGGCAATGGCACGGGGGAGTGGAAAGTTCCAAAGGGTGGCATGGGTGCACTTGTGAGCGAGCTTGAGCGAGTAGCGGGAGAGGCTGGAGTTGAAATCGAAGTAAACCAGCCTGTGGTTAAAGTTGAAAGTGATAGTGATGGAGTCAGGGTTACAACCGAAAACGGTCGGCAGGTTCGAGCCTCGTATCTCTTATCAAATGCTGCACCGCAAACATTGGCAGCTTTGAGAGGCTTGGATAAACCTAAAAGCCTTGATGGCGCGCAGATGAAGATTAATATTTTACTAAAGCGCTTACCGCAACTTAAATCCGGTATGGATCCACGTTTAGCCTTTGCCGGAACATTCCATGCCAACGAGAGTTTTTCACAGTGTGAAGGCGTTTTTAGCGCTGCACAGAGCGGTCACATGCCCGCACTCTTGCCGATTGAAATGTATTGCCACACATTGAGTGATCCCTCAATTCTTAGCCCTGAGCTTGCTGAGTTGGGATATCACACTCTGACTCTTTTTGGTTTGCATACCCCTGCAACGCTCTTTGATGCCGATAATGAATCGGCGCGCAAGGCAGCCCTGGGATCAGCGTTTGCATCATTCAATCAATATTTAGCCGAACCTGTCGAAGATTTAATTGCAGGTATTGAGGTTAAGACTCCACTCGATATTGAGCAGGAGATTGGTTTACCCCGCGGAAATATCTTCCATCGCGATCTACACTTTCCATTTCGTGAAGATGGATCTGCACCAAGCTGGGGCGTCGAAACCGATGATCCCCGCATCTTTATATGTGGTGCAGGCGCCATTCGTGGCGGTGGAGTCAGTGGAGTGCCAGGACATAACGCGGCTATGGCAGTGCTCTCAAAGTATTAGGCTTAGTGCATGAACCAACACCCTGAAACAATGGCTATCACAGCGGGTCGGCCTAGCCTGACACCCGATGGCGCTCTAAATCCGCCAGTAGTTTTAACTTCGACATTTCATGCAGGTGGAGAGATTGGTTATGGACGATATGGGAATCAAACATGGAGCGCACTTGAAGATGCTATCGGGGCACTTGAAGGCGGACCAACTTTAGTTTTCTCATCTGGAATGGCGGCGATTAGCGCAGTCTTTTCAATTCTGCCAGTAGGTGCACCTGTGGTTGCATCTAATCAGGGATATAGCGGAGTCATGGTTTTACTGAACTCTTTTCATGAGAGTGGACGTTTAGAGGTTCGCTTTGTTGATGTGCTCGATACACAGTCAGTCATCGATGCGATGGATGGTGCGGCCTTAGTGTGGCTTGAATCCCCGACTAATCCAGGTTTAGATGTCGCAGATTTAACAACGTTAATTGGCGCAGCTAAGAAACTCGGAATTGGAGTAGGAGTCGATAACACTTTTGCAACACCTCTTGTGCAGACTCCATTGTCAATGGGTGCAGATATTGTTATGCACTCTGTAACTAAGTTTCTCTCTGGCCATAGTGATGTACTCATGGGATCACTCTCTACAAATGATCCTGCCCTTCTCAAGCGACTCCACGATGCACGGAGCTTTAACGGCTCTATTCCAGGGCCATTTGAGAGTTGGCTGGCACTTCGTGGCCTGCGCACATTTCCACTGCGCTTTTATAAATCTCAGGAGAACGCTCAAGGCCTTGTTGCAAAACTTGGCTCTCATCCAAAGATTACTCGCGTGCGCTATCCCGGCTTTGGGGCGATCATCTCCTTTGAGGTAGATGGTACGGCCGAGCAGACGCAAAAAGTATGTGAATCTTCGAAGTTGATTGCCCATGCAACCAGCCTTGGAGGTGTTGAATCGCTGTGGGAGCGCCGTCGCCGATGGCCGATGGAGAGCGCTTCAGTGCCCGAGCAGCTCATTCGATTATCGGTTGGCTGTGAGCACATTGATGATCTTTGGAACGACATCAATCTGGCCCTTGCTTCTATCTAGAGAAATTTCGAGCAATAGCGAGTATTTTTAGCACATGATTAAAGCGATTCGCCGTTTATTTGCCGCAGTTACTGTGGCTCTATTGGCCTTTCGCGCCGTTGGATCTTTTCTCTCATGGATAGAACATCAAGAGGACACGAGCGCCAATGCCTGGATCGATGAAGATGAGTATGAAGATGTCTGATGCAACATATATCCCAGGTACCTGCAACCTTGGTAAGAGCGAAGTACGTCGCCGTCAAGTAGTCGCACTCGTCGGATTAGTTCTCTCGTTGATTTCATTATCAGGCTTGATTTCTATTAATGCTCAACCTCAGGCTCGCTTGGCGATCTTTCTTCCGCTCATGGTTGCATCGATTGGTTATGTGCAGTCGCGCAATAAGTTTTGTCTGGCCTATGGCTTTGCCGGCACATTCAATCTTGGCAAGCTCGGCGATATCTCTCGCGTGAGCGACCCACTCGACAGGGCGGCCGATAGAGCAACTGCGCTCAAGATTCTCGGAAAATCTCTTCTCTTGGCATCTATAGCGACAGCGGTGGTTTTCGTACTACCCTTCTAAGTATGAAGATTCATATTCATACCCGTAATGCAGATCTAGCCGAAGACTTCCGAGCAATTGTCGAAGAAAAACTCAACTCCATGGAGCGTTTCAGTGTTGTAATTGAACGCGTTGAGGTTGAAGTTCTTCATGAAGCTAACCCTCGTCAAGGGAAAAACGCCCACCGTGTCATTTTGACTTCACATGGAGCTGGTCCACTTATTAAATCAGAGGCAACTGAGTTCAATAATCTTGCCGCCTTTGATAGCGCAATAAAGGTATTTGCACTGCAGATACGAAAGATTCATGAACGGACTAAGGATTATGCTCGAGATACGGTACGAAAGCGCAAAAACGTAGTTTAAATAATCTCGGTTCCATCTTTACGAGTGGCAGTTAAGCTTGCAACTGTTGTGATTAGCAAGCTTGCAACTATCACACCAAGACTGACCTCAAGTGAGACCTCTGGAATATGAAAGCCTGCGATTTCATCGACTCCGATTCCGTGAAAAGCCTCCATTATCATTTTGACTCCGATAAATGCCAAGATAAATGAGAGCCCCTTAGAAAGATAGATCAATCGGGCAAGTAAGCCCTCAAGTAAGAAATACAACTGACGCAGCCCCATGAGAGCAAAAATGTTGGCAGTTGTGACGATGTATGGATCTTTAGTAAGTCCAAAAATCGCTGGGATAGAATCAAGTGAGAAGACTAAGTTTGTAAGACCCAAGGCCACTAATGCAATCGTAAAAGTACTAAATCCCCGTGCCTTTAAGGCAGAAACGACACGACCCTCTTTCCATTCATCATCTTCATTCTCTTTTACCAATGTATAGGCGGTATAGATAAGGAATGCTCCGAAGAGGAAGAAAATACTGGCAAAGCGCGAGATAAGTGCTGCGCCTAGTGGAATTAGTAGTCCACGGATTGCAATAGTGAGCATGATTCCGAGGAGCAAAACCAGCTGCTGTTTTTCTTTTTGCACCTTTAAATGCGTGAGAATAATAATAAATACAAAGATGTTATCAACTGATAGCGCATACTCTGTTAACCAGCCAGCAAAAAACTCTTTTTGTCCAGTTGCACTAGACCAGTTCGGAAGAAAGACTCCGAAAACGATGGCTGTGCCGATGTAGAACACGGTCCAAAAGGCGGCTTCGATGATTGATGTGGGCTTGTTACGGCGCAGCACAGCAATCAATAAATCAAAGATTATTACACCGGCTAAAACCGCGATTGTTACAACCCATGTCGTCGTAGATTCCATAGTGCGTATTGTGCCAGTTAGTTGAGAATTCAGATAATTGAGTGTGATAGAAAAATCAACTTTTACGTAACGATTTATCGTCTAGGAGTTGGCTTGACGCTTTTACCGTTCTTAAGTGGTGTAATTTCAGAGAGCTTTACCGGTTTAAGTGGCTCTGTTGGGGCAGGGCCCATTGCCGCAATTGCGGCATCTCGAGTAGAGGTAGCCAAGGCAATTGCAGTTTTTTGTTGAACTAGGATTGTGGATTTAGCGTCGGCGGTTTTTGCTGTACTCATTGCTGTTTTTGCAAGATCGTTAGCGACACGGCAATCCGCGATAAAAATCTTATTAATCTCTTTTCGGATTTGTTCACGTGCATTCATAGCAGTTCGATACTGACCCATTGCAACTCTATATTGCTCCATTGCCGTTACAGCTATCGGAGTAGGAGTAGGAGTCGCATCGGCAAATGAATGAGGGGCAGTAACAATAATCATTGCAAGGGCTGGCCCTACCGAGCGCCTCAATCTCATTGCTCAATGATGACGTAATTCATTGTGCTTTCTCTGTGAAACACCTCATTAGTCCAGTATTTGATTGGCAACTGCGCCTACTCGTGAAAGAGTAGGGAGGTGGCCGAGTTAATAATGATCGTCGATGATGAGCCAGGGGTCCGTGCGCTCCTGCGCGATACGTTGAGTATCGCCGGATTTGAAACTATTGAGGCAAGCGACGGAATGTCTGCCCTAACACTTCTGCGCACTAACAAACCCGCGCTTATGGTCATTGATATCAATATGCCTCTAATGGATGGCTTTGAACTTGTTGAGCGGCTTCGTACTACAAATGATTTAACGCCAGTACTCATGCTCACTGCCCGCGATGATAAGAGTGATATTGCTCGGGGTTTAAAGATCGGTGCCGATGACTATGTTATTAAACCCTTTGGAATCGAAGAGTTAGTGCTGCGAATTAAAGCGATCTTGCGTCGCTCCTATAAATCTACGACGGCCCCAACTCTGCTGACCTGCGGACCTATAACCATTAATGATGAGCAGCATTGTGTGAGCTTTAACGGTGAAGAGATCGATCTTTCACCTACTGAGTATCGACTCCTGCAGATCTTGATGGAAAGAAAGGGGAGAGTTTTAAGTAAGAAGCTACTTCTGGATGAAGTCTGGGGCATCACCTTTGAATCTGAGAGTACTGTGACAGACACATACATCTCATATCTACGTAAGAAGTTTCACAGAGATGGCTTTGAGGGAATCAAGACTATTCGCGGCGTAGGTTTCCAGATTCAGGAACCCAAGTAAGGTTTATGAAGAGTAAAACGCGGCAGATTCTTGCAACTGCCATAGTTACATCGATGCTCTCAATTCTTATTGGTGGTTTTGCAGTGTGGGGTTCGTATGAATCTGAAACTGGAATAATAGATGAGCATTTAAACACGGTTGCCTTAGACGTCGCACAAAGCCCAGATAATCCGATTACCGCAGCGCTACTTAGCGTTGAGCAAAATAGTTTTGATCTAACAGTTGCATTTATGACGCCAAATGGTGAGACTGCAACATTAAAAGAGTCGAGAAAAGCCGTCATTGGAGGAGAAGAGAAGTTAAGGGTTCGTAATATTCCACTTCAAGCCGGCGAGAAGTTAGTGATTGCGTCATCACTTACTGATATCGATCATAGTTTACGGAAAAACCTCTGGCGCTTATTAATCTTTATTATCTTTACTAACATAGTCGCATCTTTTGCATCGATACTTATTAGCCGATCAACCGCCCTTGCCTTCGAGCGCACACAACGCGAAAAGATGCAAGAGTTCTTGGGCGATGCTGCACACGAACTACGCACCCCACTCACGGTAATTAAAGGATATGCCAAGCTCTTAGAGGGTAATAAGTTAGAGGGCGATCGTGAGGTGCAGGCCTTTACTCGGCTCAATAGCGAAATCAAACGTATGGAGTCTCTGATTGGTGACCTCTTAATTCTAGCCGAACTTGGTGAGGAAGAGGGTGGAGAGTTTTCAGCCCTTAATCTTTCGCAATTGCTTAGCGAGAGTGTTGATGATTTTGTAGGTGTCGCTTCGGGCCACGCTATTGAGTTATTAATCGATAAGGATGTGGTTTTAGATGGATCAGAGAAGTACCTTCAAAGATTTATAACTAACGCCCTGACAAATATTCGAGTTCATGCACCACATGATGCTCCGGTACGAATAACACTTAAAGGTGGCAAAGATATTAAATTAATAATTGAGGATGGTGGTGCTGGTCTACCGGCCGATTCTTATGGTGAGAAAATCCAAGGCTTAAAGCGCTTTGATCGATCCCGCTCACGCGAAACTGGTGGCAGTGGCCTTGGCCTAAGCATTATGAACGCCGTCGTAGAGCGACATAAGGGTGCGCTCACATTAAGAAAGAGTGATCTAGGCGGTTTGGCGATTGAAGTTCAACTTCCGCGCACTTAGACTAAAGCAGTGCGGATACTTCAAATATTTTTACTGATAGTAATTATCGTTGGTCTTGCCTACTGCGTACGCTCTTTACGCGCACTCCACCGCAGGCTTAGCAAAGCAACTTCTCAGAACACAGCGGCCTTTAAGGAGTTAAAGGAGCAGACCTGGCAGTCATATCGCCAAGTTGAGGCCTTGCACCAACTTATAGCCCTTCTTAAATTCACCGCACCGATTCCGCCGACTCGTAGTTGGGCAGCCTCCCCTGATCTTCTCCTGACACTTGTGGATTTAGTGCGTAGATATAAACCACAGTTAGTTGTTGAGCTTGGCTCGGGTGTATCGACTCTCATTGTTGCAAAGGCTGGTGCTAAGAAGGTTATTAGTATCGATAACTCTGATGAGTTTGCAGGCAAAACACGTTCAATGTTAAAGGCTCATGGAGTCCGTGGGGTTGAGGTACGTATCGCAGCACTGAAGCCACATATTTCAGGCGTTGATTGGTATGACACCACACAATTAAGTGATCTAAAAAAGATTGATCTACTCATTATTGATGGCCCACCAGGATCTAAGAATCCTGATGCCCGCAAGCCTGCACGAGCAGAGTTAATTAATCGGCTCTCAGCGCGAGCAGTGGTCGTTATCGATGATGTTAATCGCCAAGGAGAGCGCGAACTCGCCGAAGCCTTTGTCAAAGCACTTCCCAACCATATTTTGACCATCTATCCACATGAAAAGGGAACAGCGGTAATTTCGCCTAAATAGACCATGGCAATCTTATTAGAAGTTGCGTTGAAAGATGCATGCACCCAGATACTAGATACCAGCACTCTCGTGCGAGTTGTTTTATCCGGGCGACGACGCAACATGCAGACCGAGTTTGAACGCTTGGATATCCGCCCAGTTGAAATCAAAGGCGTGATTCAACTGCAAATGAGTCACAATGACTCTCGTGCAACAACAGTTAAAAACATAGTCCCTAAGGCCGATGAGATTATGGAGTTACTCTCAAGTGGCTATGCCAATATCTTGGTCGAGTACACCAGTGGATCAATGTCGCTACGAATCAGTAAAAATGGTGATGCCCACGTGCATTTTGAAAAGAAATCACTTGAGCAAAATCTGAACCACGATAAAAAGAAGGCACGGCTCTTAGAGCCAACCGATCCCTTTCTAGTAGAGGTTGGAATCGCCGACCATAAAGGTGTAATTAAGCCATCGAAGCAGGATAAGTACTTACAGGTTGAAGAGTTTTTACGTCTCTTGGCTCCTACGTTACATGCTGCAATTGATGCAGGTCAGATTCATAAACCAACTGATGTTCATCCACTATCAATAGTCGATCTTGGCTGCGGTCACGCCTATTTAACCTTTGCCGCGCATCAATATCTACGCAGTATTGGTATCCCAGTCAATATAACTGGAATCGATGTGCGTACGACTTCAAGGGATCGCAATAATGCGATTGCCAAAAACCTAGGGATCACATCAACTATTAATTTTCGCGCCGAAGAGATAGCTACAACAACTGCCGAGCAGGCCGATGTCGCAATCGCTCTGCACGCCTGTGATACTGCTACCGATGATGCGATTGCTTGGGCCGTGATAGCCGGTGCAAAACTTCTACTGATAGCCCCATGCTGTCATCACGATATTCAATCGCAGATGGATACCAGCCCTGAACCTTGGGGCGCACTCACCAAGTTTGGACTAATGAAAGAGCGCCTCGGTGATTTATTAACTGATTCTCTACGGGCTCAAATTCTGCGTCTGGCTGGATATCGAGTTGAAGTTATTGAATTTATTGGGGGCGAACACACGCCCCGCAATCTAATGATCCGCGCAGTAAAGAGTGATGCAATCTCTGAAGCCATTGATATGCAGCGATATAAAGAGATGTGCAGCCAGTGGGGGATTATCCCCGCCCTTGAAGGCAAACTTCCAACACTCTTCATCGGTTAGACTTCACGCATGTCCAAAGTCCTTGCATCACTGCCCGTCGGTGAAAAAGTTGGTATCGCCTTTTCGGGCGGTCTCGACACATCGGTAGCCGTTGCCTGGATGCGCGCAAAAGGTGCCATCCCATGCACCTACACGGCAGATCTTGGCCAATACGATGAGCCAGATATCGATTCAGTACCAGATCGAGCAAAAGATTATGGCGCCGAGATCGCACGTCTTGTTGATTGCAAGAGTGCACTCGTTGAAGAAGGTTTAGCAGCAATCGCCTGCGGGGCATTTCATATTCGTAGCGGATTAAAACAGTATTTCAACACAACACCTTTGGGCCGGGCAGTAACCGGCACAATGTTGGTGCGTGCGATGCATGCAGACTCAGTTGAAATCTGGGGCGATGGCTCTACATATAAAGGCAATGACATCGAGCGTTTTTATCGCTATGGCCTTTTAGCTAATCCAAATTTGCGGATTTATAAGCCATGGCTCGATGCCGATTTCGTGAATGAACTTGGTGGACGAAAAGAAATGTCAGAGTGGTTGGTTGCACATGGCCTGCCGTATCGCGATAGTACCGAAAAGGCGTATTCAACCGATGCCAATATCTTGGGCGCAACCCACGAGGCCAAGAGCCTTGAAAACTTAGATACCTCCGTTGAGTTAGTGCAACCAATTATGGGCGTGCGCTTTTGGGATCCAACAGTAAAGATCGATAGCGAAGATATGACCATTAAATTTGTTCAAGGCCGCCCTGTTGCAATCAACGGGAAAGAATTCAGCGATGTGGTTGCCCTGATGCAAGAGGCTAATGCAATTGGTGGTCGCCACGGATTAGGTATGGCAGATCAGATTGAAAATCGCATTATTGAAGCAAAGAGCCGTGGCATTTATGAGGCTCCAGGAATGGCGCTTTTATTTATCGCTTACGAGCGTTTGATAAGTGCAATTCACAACGAAGACACGATTGCTAACTACCATGCAGAGGGCCGTCGCCTTGGCCGACTTCTCTATGAAGGCCGCTGGCTAGATCCCCAAGCACTTATGCTTCGCGAATCACTCCAACGCTGGGTGGCATCGGCCGTTACTGGCTCAGTTACCTTGCGCATGCGTCGCGGTGATGACTACTCAATTATTAATACAACGGGGCCAGCTCTGAGCTATCACCCAGATAAGTTATCAATGGAGCGCACAGAAAATGCGGCCTTTGGTCCAGTTGATCGTATCGGTCAATTAACTATGCGAAACTTAGATATCGCTGATACTCGTGCAAAGCTTGAGATGTACCGTGCACAAGGTCAGCTCGGTGAAGGTGAATTTAAATTAATCGGCGAACTCGAGTAAAGGAAACGAATGAAAATCCATAAGAGGCTAGCGATCGCAGCGATTATTGCGCTGTCGATTACATCCCTAACTGCATGCGGAGGAAAAGATACAGTGGCAGATACAGCAGCGGCAGGACTTCCAGCGGTAACAGCTAACGCAGGTGAAGCTCCAATAATCACACCACCAACAGGTGCCGCACCTGCAACATTGCAGACACAAGACATCATCGTTGGTAATGGCACAGAGGTTGTTGCAACTTCAACTCTTACGGTGCATTACACATTGATGACATGGTCAAAGGGTGCAATCGTTGAATCTTCATGGTCTAGTGGACAGCCAGCAACGTTTCCTCTCTCTGGTGTAATCGCAGGATGGCAGCAAGGGTTGCCAGGTGCCAAGGTTGGCGGACGTCGCTTGCTCGTGATTCCAGCCGATCTTGGATACGGCCCCAATGGCTCAGGCCCAATCGGCCCTAATGAAACATTGATCTTCGTCGTAGATATCATCGCTGTTTCGTAATTCATGTTTAAGAAAGTAGCAGGGGAGTACTTAGGCACGGCCCTGCTACTTTCTATTGTTGTTGGCTCAGGAATCATGGCCACCAATCTTTCAGAAGATGTTGGCGTACAACTGCTGATTAACACAATCTCAACTGTCTTTGGTCTTGGCGTTTTAATTCAAATTCTTGGGCCTATTAGTGGGGCAAATTTTAACCCTGTTGTGACGATGGTGGATCTGATTCAAAAGCGCACTAACTTTCTAACCTTTATTCAGTATGTAATTGCTCAAACAGCTGGTGCGATAACAGGTGCAATATTGGCAAATGCAATGTTTAGCCACCCATTAATTGAGATCTCAACAAAGGCTCGTTCAGGCGGCAACCAATATCTAGGCGAAATCGTTGCTACTGCCGGGCTGATTATGATTATTAATTTGATGATCCATCAAGAAAAGATGAATCTGATACCAGTCATTGTGGCTTCATGGATTGGTAGCGCCTACTTCTTTACAAGCTCAACATCTTTTGCCAATCCAGCGGTAACTATCGGGCGGGTATTTTCAGATTCATTTGCTGGAATTGCACCAGGGTGCGTCACTAAATTTATTGCTGCTCAAATTCTCGGCGCCTTAATCGGCCTGGGCTTAACGAAGCTACTTACCAATGAAAAATAAACCAACTGTTCTTTTTGTCTGTGTTCATAATGCAGGTCGCTCGCAGATGGCCGCTGGTTTTTTGCGAGAACTTGGGCAGGATCGTGTTGAGGTTCTCTCGGCCGGAAGTGCTCCCAAGGGTTCAATTAACCCCGTAGCCGTTGAGGCAATGGCTGAAATCGGAATCGACATTGCAAACAACAGCCCAAAGGTTTTAACTCCAGAGGCCGTACAAGCATCTGATGTTGTAATCACTATGGGCTGCGGCGATGCCTGTCCCTTCTATCCAGGTAAGCGATACGAGGATTGGGTACTAGATGATCCTGCAGGCCAAGGCATTGAATCAGTGCGCATCATTAGAGATGAGATTAAAGGCCGAATTCAAGCGCTCTTAGCTGAGTTATTACACGGGTAACTCATTCTCAGGAAGTGGCACCTATCGCGTATCTAGGAGTCTACGCGACTTTCTTACTTAGCTAAAATGAACTTAGCGCCGGCGATGAGTAAAACAAAGCCCAAAGCGCGTTTGATGCCAGTACTTGAGAATTTAGAGATTCCAAAGCGAGTTCCAATAAAGGCGCCTAACAAAACTGCAAGTAAAAAGATAGGTAGCTCACTCGGAAGTGACTTAGTTGATTGGAAGTTACCGAGCAGGCCTGCAATGGAGTTAACAAAGATAAAGGCTGCAACAGTCCCACTGGCCTGTTTAACGCTAACCCAGCCCAGCCAAATAATGAGTGGAGACAAGAAGATTCCTCCACCCGTACCGGTAATTCCAGAGAGAAGGCCAACTGCACCTCCGATAGTCACGGCTAGTACACGGTTAATGGTGCGCGAAGGTTGATCTATTTGCAAAGCTTGAATCAGAAAACGGGCACCGGAGATAAGAAGGAGTACTCCAATAATTGGCTTATAAACATGGCTAGGTAGGTTGATTCGACCACCGATAAAGGCTGACGGTACCGAACCAATCACTAAGTAAGTAAATAATGTTTTATTAAAAAAATTACTGCGTATATATCGAAAACTTGTATAAGAGGAGACGAAGATATTGAGGGTCAAGGCCGTTGGTTTAATTACTAGGGGAGGCAAATCAAATAAGGTCATGACGGCGATGTAGGCCGAAGCCCCAGCATGACCGACTGATGTGTACAAAATCGCACCGAGAAAAAGACATCCTGCGATTATGAGCGTATGCGCTTCAAGCATAGAGGTTATTAAACCAAACAAGAGCTTCTGGGTTAGCTAATGAATCGCTGTTTCGAACTTCTCGTCCATTGACTATGTCCGTCACGGCAAGCTCGACTAATTTATTTGATTTAGTACGAGGAAGTGCTGGGGCTACCATAATCAAATCCGGAACGTGCCGTGGACTAGCTTGATTACGCAGCGCATCCTTTATTGCTTTTTGAGTATCTGGTGTGAAGCTCATTCCCGGTTTTATGACTACAAACAAGATCACTCGAGTATCACCCTCCCAATCTTGAGACACGGCCATAGCCTCTTGCACCTCTGGGAAAAGCTCCACAACTCGATAGATTTCAGATGTTCCAATTCGCACACCTTTTGAGTTAAGCGTTGCATCACTTCGTCCAAATAAAGTAAATCCACCCGTTACCGATTTTGCGGCAAAATCACCGTGCGTCCAGACTCCTTTGAAACCCTCAAAGTAGGATGCAAGATATCTTTCATTATTGGTATCTGCCCAAAAACCGAGTGGCTTTGATGGGAATGGAACGGTACAAACGAGTTCACCCTTTTCATCGATGGCTGCTGATTTACCTTGAGCATTAAATACATCGGTCGCCATTCCAAGGCATGCACCTTGTAGTTCGCCGCGATAAACCGGTTGCGTTGGAACACCTGATAGAAAACTGCCACAGATATCGGTACCACCTGACATGGAAACCAAATGCACGTCACGTTTAATGCTGTCATACACATAGCTAAAGCTTTCAGGGGATAGAACCGATCCAGTCGATGCAATTGTTTTAACGCTTGATAGGTCATGAGTTTGGGCTGGCACTACGCCTTCCTTATGCGCTGAATCAATGAACTTTGCAGATAGTCCTAGGAAATCCAATTTCTCGTTCTGCGCAATGTCAAAGACGCGAGATGGTGTTGGGAACATTGGCGCACCATCGAATAAGACGATAGTTGCACCTCGACCAAGGGCCATTGTTAACCAGTTCCACATCATCCAGCCGCATGTTGTGAAGTAAAATATTTTTTCAGTGGCATGGAGTTCAAGTTGGTATAACAACTCAGTCGCAGCTTTAAGCATGGCTCCGGCACCACTATGGATAATGCACTTGGGTTTACCTGTTGTGCCCGATGAAAAGAGAATAAAGCCTGGGTGATCAAAAGGAAGGGGAGTAAACTCCAGAGGAGCACCCATAAATGGCGCAATCCACGAAGCGAACTCACTGATACGAATGGTTTTCGTTAGCGAGGGAATAAGACTTTCAATCTCGGCAATTTTTGGTGTGCAGTCAAAAAACTTGCCGTTGTATTGATAGGAATCAGCGGCCAATAACATTGTGGGTTCAATCTGACCGAAACGATCTTGGACCGCCCCTGGCGCAAAATCAGGTGATGCAGTTGAAACAATTGCTCCGATACTTAAAGCCCCGAGGGCATAAATGATTGTTTCAGTAACGTTTGGAACCCATGCAACCACACAATCGCCCTTAACAATCCCCGCAGACTTCATTGCAGCTGTCGTTGCACCTACCTGGGCACGAAGCTGCCCCCATGTTGTCTCGGTTCGTGTTCCATCCTCCAAAATCGAAACAATTGCAGTATCGCCATCTCTACCTTTAGACAAAAGATTTTCGGCGACATTTAAAGTTGCATCGCTAAAAAATCGTGAAGAGATAAAATCCTTGCCAGGTGAATAGAAATCACTTCCTTTATTACCAATTATTTGGCAGTCATCCCATGCCCTCGACCAAAATAGCCCTGGATTCTCAATCGACCACTTATGCAACTCGGCGTATGAATTCAAATCTAGATCTGCTTGTAAGCGCGCAACTGCCGTACCGCTTGTATCGCGTGGTTGCCAGAGCGGAGTGCTCATTGAGATTTTTTAGTGATTGCCCGTAAACGAAGCCGGTAGTAAGCCCCAGATAAGCCACCTGGTGCAAACATGACCACGAAGATAAAGAGAAGACCTAAAACCAAGGCAGGTTCGGCTATTGGGCCACCAATCCACTTAGGTATCGTCTTAAAGGATTCTTGCTGTGTTAAATCCTGCATGCGTGTTGTCGCAATCGAGTAAAAGATTCCGCCTATAACTGCGCCCCAGCGCGTGACCGCACCACCAAGAACCACCATAAGCAAGAGGCTGATCGTGACGCCTGCATCGGCAAAGCGTGGAGCGGCACTTCCTGCGGCAATTAACATAACAGCGCCAAGGAGCGCGGCAAGGGCAGCACTGATTACAAAGGCCAAGAGTTTATAGCGCTGAGTATTTAGACCTAAGACTTGCACACGCAGTTCGTTATCTCGAAGAGCGGCAAATACACGGCCCGCCGAGCTCTCGGTGACCCACCAGATTACAGCGTAAGTAAAGATGAGTGCAGCTAATGCAGCCCAGTAGATGAACTTAGTATTTGCAACGCTAATAAAGAGACTCGGAATGCGATCGGCGTTAAGGGCGATTCCATTTTCTCCACCAGTTAAATTAAAGAAGTTACGTTGAATGATTACATGGCCAGCTTCGCCAAAAGCCAATGTCACCATTGCAAATGTGATTCCAGTTGTTCGAAGAGATGCAGCACCTACTAAGAGAGCAAGAAGTGCACTAACGGCAATTGAAATGAGAGCGGCAAGCCACCAGACAACGACTTCATGGTTAATTAAAATGCAGCTAACGTACACACCGGTAGCAAAATAGAGCGCGTGGCCAAAGGATAAAAGACCAGTAAAACCAAAGAGCAGATCGTAGGTAAGGGCTAAGCCGCCCCATATAAAGGCAACTGCCATGGTCTGCTGCAGCCCAGGCCTGCTAAGAGGATTAGCCCCAAGTATTGGTGCAAGGGCTAAGAGTGCAATTAAGAGGCCAAGTAGGGGGCGCGAGTATTTCCAACGTAACATTATGAACGCACCTTTCCGAGTAGGCCTTGAGGTCTAATCAATAGAACAACAGCGAGCAAAATAACGACAACAAAGTCACCAAGACCAGTTGCATAGTAATTTGCGAACTGGCGAATGACACCGATCATCATGGCAGCTAAGAAACTTCCAGGAACTGAGCCCATGCCGCCGATGACAACAACGATGAAACCATAGATGAGATACGTAGCCGCGATGAGTGGGGAAACACCGTTAGAGTAAACAGAGACTAATACTCCACCAACGCCAGCGGCAAAGCCACCGAGGAAAAATACAGTACTAAAGGCGCGGCGCACATTAATTCCGAGTGCATTGACCATATTTCGATTTTCGACACCGGCGCGAATAATTAATCCAATGCGGGTGAATTTAAGAAGTGCCCAGTTACCAACTAAAAGAAGAACTGCAGTAGCAATATAGACAACCCGATCGGCGGGAATCTTAGCTCCACCAATATCAATAGCGCTCAAAAACCACAATGGCGCTGGAAACATGCGAAGATCATTACCAAACCAGCCACCAAGTACAGCACCAACTACAAGTGATACTCCGACCGTCACCAAGGCCTGATCAATATGACGATCGTATAAACGAGTAATAAGTAACTGTTCGATCAGGAGAGCGAATAAACCTGCGGCCAGACCTCCAACGAGCATCGCCAGAATAAACTCTGGCATCGAAGTTTCAAAGCCCATCTTGCTAGCGACCCAGAAACCAACGAATGCGCCAACGGTTAAAAAGCTACCATGGGCAAAGTTAAGAACACCCATAAGACCATAGATAAGTGATAAACCAGAGGCGATGAGAAAATAGAGTGCACCAAGACCGATACCGGTTATTCCGATTAATATAAATGTCTCCATTTATTTATGCCCCCCGCTCACGCCTAGCATCTGATGCACCCAGGCCGGATCATTTAAGTTTTCAGGTCCGCCTTGGAAAACTACTCGGCCTTGATCCATCACAACAACATGGTGGGCAATACGCTTGACTAGGGCCAAATTCTGTTCGACCAGCAACATTGTTGTCTCGTTGGCGACCTTTGAAAGTGCGCTAGCAACTTCGGTAACAAGCTTAGGTGCAAGCCCCTTAGTTGGTTCATCGATAAGCAGTACTTCATTCTTATTCAATAGTGCGCGTGCGATGGCCACCATCTGTTGTTGACCGCCTGAGAGTGAGCCTGCAATTTGGGTGGCTCGAGTATCTAACTCTGGAAATAGCTCGAAAATCGTTGCAAAGGCGGCGCCATTATCTTTTGACCTGGAAGCAAGCGTTAGGTTTTCCCGCACCGAAAGCGATGAAAAGATCTCTCGATCTTCAGGTACGTAGGCAATGCCAGATTGAACTATTTTATAGGTTGGAACACCAATAATTTCTCGCCCATTTAACTGGACCGAACCAGTTCCGGGATAGAGACCAAGAATTCCTTTGAGCGTGGTTGATTTTCCAACTCCATTTCGCCCAAGTAGAGCTGTAACTTTATGGGCCGGCACATCGAATGTAACCCCATGCAAGATATGTGACTCATTGATCTTTACATGCAAATCGCTAACGCTCAGTGCGTTCATAGCGCCTCTCCAATATATGCCGACTGCACGATTGGATTATTAATTACGTTTTGAGGGGTATCGCAGACAAGAAGTTCGCCATAATTTAAAACTGCAATTCGATCGGCCAACCCCAAGATGACCTCCATATGATGTTCAACTATGAGAACCGTCTTTTTGTGCACCGTAGCCAGAGAGCGGATGATCTCAACGAGCTCTGGAACGTTTTCTACACTCATGCCCGCCATAGGCTCATCGAGTAGGACTATCTGAGAGTTAGAGGCTAAAACTATGGCAATCTCGAGACGACGCTTATCGCCGTGAGAGAGTGCGCCAGCACGTTGCATTGCATAGGAGGCAAGACCAACCTTTTCTAAACAATCATGGGCTTGTGCAACGACCTCGGTAAATTTGTAGGCGTTCTTAGTCAAATTCATGGACTGACCATTGGAGGCTTGAGCTGCAATGCGGACATTTTCCAAGCACGTTAGATTTACAAAGACACTGGAGGTTTGGAAAGTACGCGCAATACCTGCATTTGCTCGCTCGTGTGGGGCCATATCTGTTACATCGTGTTCGCCAATAAATATCTGACCACGGGTCGGTTTGCGGATTGCACTGAGAAGATTAAATAAAGATGTTTTTCCAGCACCATTTGGACCGATTATTCCAAGGGTTTCGTTATTTAAAACGGAGAGGGAAATACCATCAAGAATCTTGGCCCCACCAATATCAAGTGATAGGTCGGTGACTCGTAGCGCCGAATTCAATTCATTCTCCTTAAAATATTGGGCTCAATATACGCGAAAGAACCCCAGTGTATTTCTACACCGGGGTTCTTTAACGTAAATGGGGTGTGTTACTTGCCCACGCCTGAGATCGTCTTCTGCAACACAGGAACATAACCTGTAGCAGTCTTAGTCAGACCAACAAGGAACATTGGCTGGATAAGAAGGTGAGTTGATCGACTTACAGTCATCAAACCCTTAACACCGACCCATGAGTAGCCCTCTAGGTTAGCGATCATTGTGTCAACGTTCTGAGCTGTATTGCCCTTGAGTGCTTGGACAATCATCTTGGCAGCATCTGCACCTGTTGAGGTAAATAGATCTTGTGTCTTCTTATTGGCAGCAAACCATGCAGCAAGATCGATGGCTGCTGTTGACTTACCAGCACCAGCGAAGTAGCTATTTGTCATAATTGCTCCAGCACCTTCGAAAAGAGTTCCGTAGATGTTGTATGTGGCTGCTCCAGCAAGACCAGTAATTGGCTTTGACTTTGCAAACACACCCTGAACCTTTAGGGATGTGAGCATGGCACCAGCAGTTAGTGCATTTGACCATGCGATGAAGATGTATGTGCCCTTTGCATCAAGTGCTTTTTTGGCAAATGGTGTGAAATCTGATGTTGATGTTGGAACCTTGATAGTTTCAAATATGGCACCTTTAGGCCCCATTAACGCTGTAGCAGCGGCAATGTTTCCCTCACCGAATGCATTTTCTTCAACGAAGAGAACAACTTTCTTGCCATTGATTGGCTTGATGCCAGAAAGAGGCGCTAAATCCTGAGTAGATGAGTTTCCTGAACGGAACACATACTTATTCGCAGCCGATGTAACTGCATCGTTCTTAGCTGGACCAGATATGTACAGAATCTTGTTCTGTGCAGCAAGGGGTGCAAGAGTTAGAGCAACTCCTGATGATGCGGTACCGACGATAATTTTAGTTCCATTACCGACCATGTCTTTAAATGATGCAGTTGCTGATGCAGGATCTGCTCCATCATCTTTAGATGTTACAACGAGCTTTGAACCGTTGATCGACATCTTGCCACCGGTGTAGTAGTTAAGTCCCCATGCAAAGCCATCGTTATATGCAAGGCCGTATGATCCAAGTGGACCGGATGTTGAGGTGATGACACCAATTTTAATTTCATTTGCAGCTTGTGCTGGCGCCATGCTTGGCATGATGACGGCAAGTGAAAGTACTGCTACTCCCAAACGTGCTAGTGAGCGCTTGCTCATAGAGTGTTCTCCTTGTTTGTGATTTTGGCCATATCGAGGGATGGCTCGTTTAGGAGAAATATATCTGCTGGATGAAGCGGGGAATCACCAGAATCACTACGGTTTCATAACATTCTTAGGGGAAAAGGTAGAGAATTAGCCTATGTCACTCCCAACCATGCTCACCCTGGTTCCAGTCACAGGCGGCTCGCTCGCTGTTTTTCGATATGGCGATGGATTAGGAGAGCCAGTCCTTTTGATTCACGGGGTGACTTCATCAAACCGTGCCTTTCAACTCTTTGCCGATTCATTAATTGCTCGTGGCAAAGCACCATTCGCCGTTGATCTTCGCGGCCGTGGTGATTCCAATTCTCTCCCCGGGCCATTTGGCATGGCTGCGCATGCAGGTGACATGGCAGCGGTTATTAAACACTTTGGTTGGGAAAGACCCGATGTCATTGGCCACTCAATGGGCGGCTTTGTTGCAGCAGCACTTGTTGGTCTCTATCCAGAATTAGTTGGCGAGGTTGTTTTTGCTGATGGTGGAGTTCCACTACCGCTGCCGGCTGGAATGACGGTGGAACAAGTGATGCCATTTGTTCTCGGTCCAGCTCTTGCGCGCTTAGCGATGGTCTTTGAATCAAAAGATGCTTATCGCGAATATTGGAAGCCTCAACCCGCTTTTGCTAAAGGTTGGTCGGCAGTAATGGATGAATACGTTGATTACGACCTGCGGGGCGATGCACCGAATATGAAGGCATCGACAAATCCGGCAGCTGTTGAGGCCGACTCCCGTGATCTATTCGGTGATGATTTAATCGTGCGCTCGCTCAAAGGCCTAACTAAGCAGAGTCTTTTTATCAAAGCGGAGCGGGGTTTACAAAATGAGGAGAAGGGTCTGTATCCCATGGCCGTTCTCGATGCAGTGCTTCCACAATACCCAATGTTGAAGCTAGAGTTTCTTCCAGATTGCAATCATTACGACATGTTTACGGAAGCAAGTGGAGCTGAAAAGGTTGCTCAGATAATTTATGGAGATCGCACATGAGTCTAAAAGGTAAGCGCGCATTTATCACTGGTTCTTTCCAGGGCATAGGTCTTGGAATTGCTACAGCCCTTGCCCGCGAAGGTGCCGATATTATTTTGCATGGTTTAGCCGATGCTGAAACCATAAAAAAAGCTGAAGCTGTAGTTATTGCCGCCGGAGCAACAAAAGTTGAATCCCATGTCAGCGATCTTCGCGATAGTGCAGCAACTGAGGCATTAATAGCTGCGATTTTAATTAACGGACCCGTAGATATTTTATGCAATAACGCTGGAATCCAACACACAGCTGAAATTGCTCACATGCCCCGTGAAAAGTGGAACGACATCATTGCAATTAATCTCTCATCATATTTTGACACTATGCGATTACTGCTTCCGCAGATGCAGGCACGTGGTTATGGCCGAGTGATCAATACCTCATCAGTGCATGGCTTAGTTGCATCAGTTGCTAAAGCCCCATACGTTTCGGCCAAACACGGCGTTATTGGTTTAACTAAAGTTGCAGCCCTTGAATATGCCGCAAGTGGAAACCGTGAATCTGGTGGAGTAACGGTAAATGCAATCTGTCCTGGTTGGGTTGAAACTGCTCTGATCGAACCACAGATTCAAGCCCGAGTGGATATGTTTAAGGGTGATCGCGCTGCTGGAATCGCTGACTTACTCTCAGAGAAACAACCATCCAAGCGCATGTCCAAGCCAGATGAAATTGGCGCACTAGTTGTTTTCCTATGTTCACCTGCTGCCCACAACATCACCGGGGCATCAATTCCAATCGATGGTGGATGGACGGCGCAGTGAATCTTTTAGAATGCGAATGAGAGGGAGTATCGCCAAGGGCTTGCTCATGGCCCTGGTCTTTGCCTTGATTCCAATTTCCACCTATTCAACTAGTGCCGCGGGCCCCCAAACACCAAGTTGTGGTAATTATAAAGTGGCCACTAACGAGGTAATTGTGGGAGTTAAATTTCCGAAAGGAAGCTATCAAATAAACTCTTTTGGAATTTCCTGCACAAAAGTGATGGGAAGCAAGGGTCTATTTGCCCAATTTTTGAAATTAAAGGATAAAGATCCACTGCCCAAACCCTGGCGTTACTTGGCAGATGCGATAGGCGCACCAAAGTTTTCATCAGCTCCAGGAGTTGGCTTTCGTGTTCAGTTGATAACACCTACGCCTAAAGCATCACCTACTGCTATTGGCGATCCAGCAGGTGCAATTGGTGGAACGCCTTCACCAACGCCTTCACCAACACCCACGGCAACGCCTTCACCAACGCCTTCACCAACGCCAACACAAATTCTGATTGAAGTTCCAACAAGTTTTTCTGACTTATATGAGAAGCGCAAAGGTATTGCCTATTCGGTTTGGTTTAAGTTCAGTGCAACGGTTTCTAAATCGGAAGCAACCCTGCCCCCAATCGAGATTTACAGGGGGCCTAATACGCCGACCTATGTTAAAGATCCAAATTCTTATTTTAAGCAAGTTGTTCAGCTTTTTCCAGGAGTTACCCTTCCTAAGAAGTTTGTTGTTTTCTACTGGAATCAAAAGGATTTAGATGAAGTAACAAAAATGGCACTTTCAATCATGGGTGCAGAGAACATTAAAAAGAATCTTGATGAAACAACCGGTCCATTCGTAAGGTGTAACAATCCTACAAATTGCGATGTTGGGGGAGCCTTAATTGGCATCGATGGAACCGCATACATCGGGATAGGACTTGCTGATACTCAAGCTGAAGCTGAAAGTAGCGGTGGTGGAAATGGCGGAGTTGAAAAAGTTGAGTTCTACCACGCACTTCAATTATTCAACTATCACACCAATTCTCTTCAAATCCTCTCTCAAGGTAGCAATCTCCAGTCTGTCTACCTCCCTCCTTTTTGGCTGAACATTGGTGGGGAAAATCTTGTTAGTAATGGGTTGGCGAATTCAAAGAACTATG